>JAZUJJ010000104.1:0-17766 GCA_045642725.1 Acutalibacteraceae bacterium | reverse complement strand
GCAAGCAGTTTTGGCAGACAGATTTTCTGCCAAGATGAGGCAAAAAGCACAGGAATACTTTATGTATTCCGAGCATTTTTAACGATATATTGGCAAAAAGATGTCGCCAAAACCATATTGGGTTCGACTCTCTTTTGCCTATGCAATCCATCAGGGAGGGAACACACATGAAAGCATTAAAAAAAGCGCTTGGCATATTTTTGACACTTGTCATGGCTTTGTCATGCTTTGCACTTGCCTCATCGGCGGCAAGCTCAAGCCCGATTCCGACCACACCCGGTTCGGTTCTGACCGACGGAACATATACCGTATCGGGCAGAATAATTATTGCGGCTACTGATTTGGGGCAAAGCGGTCTTGAAATAGCTCCCGGAGCAACAGTTACCATAATTTTTGAGAAAGATTCACTTCTTGCAGTCAAAGCCGGAGCAGCATCCGGCAGATTCGGTGCAGGTGCGGGAATTCATGTTCCCGAGGGTTCAACGCTTTACCTCATGGGAAGCGGCAGCCTTCTTGCATTAGGTGGTAATGCTGCTAACGGTGAAAAAGGCGGTAACGGTAAAGACGGTGAAGCAAAACATCATGAAGAAGACTGGGGAATCAGCGGAAACGGAGGAAACGGCGGTAATGGCGGCGGTGGAGCCGGTGCAGGCATCGGCGGCACAGGCGGCACAGGCGGTATCGGCGGAAAAGGCGGAGAATCTGTCAGCTCAAATGACGGCTCTCCCTCTGATGCTGTTCTCGGCAAAGACGGTTCCGACGGTTCTGACGGCACTGACGGCACCGCAATGGGAACGGTTATCGTAATAGGCGAAGGCGTTTCTGTCAATGCGACAGGCGGTAAAAGCGGCGGTGACGGTGAATGCGGTAAAAACGGTAAAAACAGCCGCTATGTCGGTGGAACGTTCTCCGATTCGTCATTTGGCGGAGGCGGCGGTGCAGGTTCAGGCGGCACAGGCGGTGGAGGAGCACCTGACATCGGCGGTGGTGCAGGCGGTGGTGCAGGTGGAGGTGCAGGCGGCAGTGGCGCAGCAATATCAAATATATATTCCGGTTTTAATTCTGACGATTATACCGGCTTGGGCGGAGGATATTCAGAAACAGGAGTTTATCCCGGTTTCCCGGATCAAATCCTTCTTTCCGATTCAATCGCTTATGGTGGCGATGTGGGAAAATGCGGTAAAAACGGCACTGTAGGCGACAGTGGTATATATGCAGTGCATATTCATAATTTCCCGGCACTCTGGAGTTATAACGAGTCATATCACTGGCACGCCTGTACTGAGATATACTGCTGCTACAGTGATGATTATTCGGAATGCAGCGAGGCTTTATACGGCAAACACATAGGAATGGAAGACGGTGTCTGCGACACCTGCGGATATGTTGATCAGGAGGTCCGCGATATTTATAATGCCCGCATAAATTCAATTTACGAAATTAAAAAAGCGGCGGGTTCCGATCCCTCCGATGCGGTCAAAGCAATCGTCAATTCCGCAGAATCCTCAATAAATTCACTTAAAAATGTCGAAAATATCGAAATGGTGAAGAGCCTTGCAATCAATTCAATCATTACTCTTTTATATTCCGAAAACTCAGCCGAAGAGCTGAAAGCTTTAAAAGAAGAGCTTGCCGAAATCAGTAAGAAGCTTGAGGATGTTGAAGCCGAGCTTTCCGATGCAAATACAGAAATTGCAAAGCTGAATACACTTCTTGAGAAGGCACAAAGCGACCTTAAGGATGCCAATGCCGCACTTGAAGCAAAGAAAACCGAGGTCAGCAATCTTTCTGCCGCACTCCTGCAGGCACAGAGCGACCTTAAAAATGCAAATAACATCCTCACGGAAAAAGAAGCTCAGATAGCCTTACTTACTTCCGATCTGAAAAAGACAAATGACGAACTGACCGAAACAAAGACGGCACTGAAAAAAGCAAATGCCGACCTTGAAACTGCGAAATCCGAAAAGGCAAGCCTTGAATCTCAACTTGAGGCAAAGAAAACCGAGCTTGCAAATCTCAAAGAATCCTCAGATGCAAAGGATGAAGAAATCAAAGCTCTTGAAAAGAGCGTTTCAGACCTTAATGCGGCTGTTAAGTCAAAGGACGATGAAATCGCTGCAAAGGAAAAGGCTGTAAGCGACCTTGAAGAAGCCAAGGCAAACCTTGAAAAGAGCGTTGATGGTCTCACAAAAGCCGTAGAAGCTAAGAACGGTGAAATAGCCGCCAAGACGGAAGAAATCACCGCTCTGGAAGACAATGTTTCGGTTCTTGAAAACGAAATTGCCAATGCAAAATCCGAAATAGCTGAAAAGAGCAAGCAGATAGAAAACCTCAGCAAAGAGCTTGAAAAAGCAAAAGCCGAAATTGAAGAGCTCAAAAAAGGCGAAGACACTTCCTGCCCGTACTGCGGCAAGGAAAAGCACGAGAACTTCTTTGATAAAGTCCTCTGTGTCTTCAAGAGAATCGGTTACTTCTTCAAGATACTCTTTGATTTCAGCATGGATAAGAAAAACTGAATTTTATAGAAATACGGAGCTGTGACGAAATAAAATCGTTACAGCCCCTTTTTATATCAGAGTCGTTGCGGTATATTCATCCTGACGGTTTCTTTTGCGGTACAGAGAACACCTTTTATCACTGTGAAAAATTCCTGCATTTTTGTAACGGCAAGAATATCAATTTTTGATATAATATTCAGCATACCGTCTGTCCTATCAAGATTGATGGATGGGTTCTTTGTTATATTAGTATTTTTTTATATTAGTATTTTATTATATTAGTATTTTATTGTATCGGGTTTTCCTGATTAGGTTCAGCCTGATTAGGTTTTTCCTGATTAGGGTTTTCCTCATTAGGTTTTGCCTGTTCAGGTAAAGTGCGTTCAGGCCGCTTTTCTTCGGGCAAAAAAGTTCTCTGAATCAATATTAAAATACAGAGAGCTTTATTGTTATAGTATGCCAAATCTGACTTTTCAATACGATTTGTGATTAAGATCACCAACTTTTTGTCCGCACATCCAGGTGTTCAATTTAGAACGGCCGAGGTGTTCAACTCTGCCGCCATATTCATCCAATATGTTACGCAAAAACTATTTCATTGAGAACAACTTCTTCCGCCGATGCTTTGATGCTGTTCATCAGACCAACCCATTTCATCGGGTCGGAGGATTTGAGAGCTTCGGTTACGCCTTCGGATTGTGCCATTGTATCAATGAGCTCCGAAAGGCGGGCTTCGGCTTTGGCTTCGACCTCGGCGCAATGCTTGTTCAATGTGCCGTTCAAAATATGATTATTCCAAAGATAAGGGCAGTTCTCTTTGAGGTATTTCAGCCTCATTCTGCCGTATTTTCCGAGAGGAAAAACCTCCTGTTCCGGCAGTTTCAGATCCGGGATAAAATAATCTCCAAATTTTAAATATTTGATAGTTTTCATTAAAAAACCTCCATTTTTGAGCAAAATTTCCAAAATAGAAAAACCACTTTTCCAACCACTTTTTTCAACCACTTTTTCAACCACTTTGGCATTTTCAACCACTTTTCAATTTCTTTAATAGAATTAAAAATTGTGCAATCGTGACAACATAACGCCGCCAATATCATTCAATATATAGCGAAATTGAACAAAATTTTACGATATTTTAACCCTCATAACCCGGAGGTCTGAGGCGAAAAGTTCTCTCTTCGTGGTAAAAGGAAAACCGTTGACACACAAGGCTTTTGTGGTAGAATAAGTAAAATAACAGTATTTGGAAGGATGATAATGAACAAGGTTTTCAAATCATTAAGAAACATCAATTGGCGATTATTTGCGGCTCTTATTGTACTTGGGTTGTGCCCAGCCGTTTACACTACGGTTCACACATTTTTCCTCGGTCAGCTTCCCGGCGAATGGCCGTATTCTATTGCAGGGCAACTCAGCTGGATCAATCTTATTTATGAGATTGCGAATGAAGCAATTATTCTGCCGCTGTTTTTCTTTATCGGCAAGGTTATTTCCGACAAAAAAGAATTTACCAACCGTGTGAAAACCGGACTTTTGATTTCTCTCGGCGTTTATGCGATGCTGTCAACGGTAATACTGATTTTTGCCGAGCCTTTGCTCATGGCAATGGCGACCTCGACCGATATCATTAAGGAGTCGGCAACCTATATTCGCATTGAGGGAATAGCCAACATTTTCGGAATCCTTTTCAGCTTTGTCTCCGTTGCATTGGTTTCTCTCGGAAAAGACCGTTTTGTTTACATGTTGACAGGTATCAAGCTTGTCCTATGCATCGTTTCAGACATTTTTCTTGTATCAACACTGCCGTGCTCACTTAATCTTGGTGTAAATGGTATCGGCGTTTCCAACATCATCGTGAATGCTCTGCTTTTTGTTTCAGCAGTCATCATGCTTGATGGTCAGGGGTGCCGAATTTTCAGCAAAGACAGGCTTTCCTTTGCTTGGGCAAAGAATTTTGCTGAAATCGGCGGAATTTCGGGCCTGGAATCCTTTGTGCGCAATATTGCATATATACTTATGGTTTCCCGTATGGTAAACATGGTCGGAGAGCAAGGTACTTACTGGGTTGCAAACAATTTCATCTGGGGTTGGATGCTGCTGCCTGTTACACAGCTTGGTGAACTTATCAAACAGGAACCCGCCACCGATGAAAAGACTGTCAATAACAATTCACTCGGCTATTTTTCCATTACCGCAATCGTATGCGCGCTGTGGGCAATACTCATTCCGACCTATAAACCCTTTATGAAGTACATTCTCGGCTATTCCGATGTGGATAAACTTTTCGGGCTGGTTATGGTTTTGTTTGCCTTTTATATTCTGTATGCTTTTCAGAATGTCTTTGATTGTACCTTTTACGGCAGAGGCAAAACAAATTATATGCTGTTCGAGTCAGTCGTGACAAACACGGTTTATTACGGCACATTTTTTATTCTGTATCTCAACGGTGCATGGACGCCGACTTTGATCGGCATAGCGTTGATGTTCGGTATCGGCAATGCCTTTGACAGTATTGTTTCCTGCATCGCTTATGCCTATTTTCTTAAGAAAAACAAATACAATATTCTTGATATTAAATAATTCAAAATCCTGAACCTCGTTTGAGATTCAGGATTTTGATTCAGCGTTCAGGCCGCTTTATGTGTTTTCAATCAATACGAATTTACTGTATAACTTTTTCAGAATGTTCTTCGATTTCAACTGCCGATTCACTGTGCGTTGTGCTGCCCAGGCCGAGAAATACGAAACAGAACGGTGCGGTAAAAATGAACGAATTACCGACCAGTGCCGAGCCGATATAAGCGAGAGCACCCGTAAGGCAGATGATTGAAACAGCATCAAGCTTCTTTCTGCGAATAAAGGCTTTAAGGTAAACCGAAATGAGGGCTGCAATGTATATTAAGCCAGCCGGTATGCCAAAATATGCCATATTTTCAAGATATTCGTTATGAGCCTTGTCAGTGTGAGTTTCCGATCCAAGACGCTTTGCCGTGCCTTCAAAGCCCCAGCCGATAAGCGGCTTTTCTTTGATGTATTGTGCCGTATGGGTCCAGAGAGTCCATCTTGCAGTACCTGCATCACCAGCATTTTTCGTATTTGCAGTAATTGTCTCAACATCGTTTGAAAGTCCCGTTAACTCACTGAAGAAGCTGGGAATGAACAGCCCCGTAACAAAGATAATTGCCAGGAACCATATAAACATGAGCAAAGAAGCAAGGCTGAATTTTTTATTGACAATACTTGCGGTGACAATAAGGAAGAGGAAGGCAACCACACAGGCAAGAAAACCACCGAGGGTGTCGTTAATTGCAAGAATAAAGGTGTCAAGACTCATCACAACAAATCCGAAAGCTTTTGATGCCTTTTTTTTGCTGAGTGCGACAAGACCTGCCGACAGCATAATGGAAATCGCAAGATAATAAGCATAGAAATTGTGGGTATAGAATATGCCACAGGGCTTACGGTATTCACCGATTATACCGATATCCGTAACATATTCGTTGATAATGGTCAGCACACCGATTACCACACCCGTTGCAAGGAAAAAGTAAATTGCGGCATATTTGTATCTCTTATCGGTTACAAAAGTGCCGCAGAGATAGAACACAAGATAGTAAGCAAAAAACGAAACAACGCCCTCTGCTCTCGGAGTAAGGCCAAGAATGAATTTATAATCTGTTTTGTTGACAATAGTAGAGGTCACTATCAAAGCAAGGTAAGTGAGAAACAGAAATGTCGGAATATTATCAGGGCATCTCTGAAGTTTGTTTTGCTTTTTATTTGCATAGTAGGAAATAACGGCAATTATTGCAATCACACCGCCGATAATGAATGAAAGCTGGCAGATAGGAGAGTAATAGTCACCGGGATATTCACCGGTTGCCATATAATGTGCAAGGTTGTCAAAGCCCTCGATTTCATCGGTATGAAGGAAGGCAAATACTATCATGTGCACTACGGGTGTAAGCAAATACAGAAAAAGCGGAATCATTGCCCAAATCTGATAGCGCTTTGTAAACAAATCATTTAAGGTGTAATCGTCAGATGTTAATTTTTTAAGCTTACTCATTATTACCACTCATTTCTTTTTCTGCCAGAGTCATTGCCGAAGCAATGACACCGTCCATATCGTAATATTTATATTCACCTAAACGGCCGCCGAAAATTACATTATTTTCATTTTCGGCAAACTTTTTGTATTCTGCATAAAGCAAAGCGTTTCTGTCATCATTAACGGGATAATACGGCTCATCCCCCGGTTTCCATTCAGAGCTGTATTCACGACTGATAACCGTCCCCGATATTTCATTTCCGTTTTCATCTCTGCCGAATTCAAACCATTTATGTTCAATGATCCTTGTGAAAGGTGTTTCTCTGTCAGTGTAATTTACAACCGCATTCCCCTGATAATTATCGGTATCCGGAATCACCGTCTCAAATTTTACCGAACGGTATTCCAGATTTCCCAAGCAATAGCCGAAATATTCGTCGATGGCACCCGTATATATCACTTTCTTCGCAATCGAATCAAACATAGCCTTGTCCTTGAGGTAGTCAACTCCGGTATGAACCTCTATGCCGCTGAGCATTCTTCCGACCATTGCTGTATAACCGCCGATGGGAATTCCCTGATAGAGAGCGTTAAAGTAGTTGTTGTCAAAGGTAAATCGTACAGGCAGACGTTTTATGATGAAAGCAGGTAAATTTTTGCACTCCCTGCCCCATTGTTTTTCCGTATAACCTTTGACAAGTTTTTCATATATATCCGTACCTACAAGGGAAATTGCCTGTTCTTCAAGATTTTTCGGATCTGTGATGCCTGCATCACGTTTCTGTTTTTCAATCCTTGCCTTCGCCTCGTCGGGAGAGACCACACCCCACATTTTGTTGAATGTATACATATTGAACGGAAGGGAGTACAGTTCACCTTTATAATCAGCAACGGGCGAATTTGTGTAGCGATTGAACACGGCAAAACGGTTTACATAATCCCATACGGTCTTGTTGTCGGTATGGAAAATATGTGCACCGTATTTATGAACATTGACGCCGTTGATTTTTTCGGTATAAACATTTCCGGCAATATGCGGTCTGCGTTCAATGACCAGCACCGATCTGCCTTTTTCTTTTGCAATCTGTGCAAAAACGGTGCCGAAAAGTCCTGCACCTACTATAAGATAATCATACATGATTTTGTCAGGAAGGCTGTTTAATTGATAATGCCTTCATACTCCGATTTAATGATTTCATAATTCTCAACCGTACCGATATCATAGCGGCTTCCCGGCATTTCCATTGCGTGCATCCGCGTCTGCGATGAGAGCCACGCCGCAAAGTAACCGGGCGAATCCGTTCCGCAACCGTCCTCAATACCGACGTGAATGAGCCTGACGTCCTCTCGGATGTAATAGTAGAATGGAGGACAGCACCACGGGATTTCCGGGCAGGCAGGTTTCTCCGTCATAGAAAGAACCAGGTCGTCCTCGTCTACGGAAACCACGGCGGATTTCAGCCGTCTTTTTCTATCCGGCTCAAAATATGTCATGATGCAGGAGGTCTTTTTGTCAAGAGCGTAATCAATGAATTTCGTCAGTGAGAAATCCAACAGATTGTCGCCTGCAATAACCAACAGATCCTCGTCAAGATTAAGCGTATCAACAGCGAACTGAATGTCGCTTACCGCCCCGAAACGGGTTTCGTTTGATTCCGTTCCATCATCAAGAACGGTAACGGGCAGGGGTTTATGTGAAGCCCACTCTCTGAAATGACAGACGTATTTATGATTTGATACCACAACGTAACCGTCAACCTTTCCGCAGGTGTCGATATCGTCAACAAGCCAATCGAGAATGGTCCTGCTTCCGACCTCAAGAAGCGGCTTAGGAAAATTTTCGGTTATGGGATAAAGTCGCGTAGCATATCCCGCACAAAGAATAATACATTTCATAGTATCACCGTCAGATTTTAAAGTGATGTTTCACATCAACCATTTTATCAATCTATATCTATTCAAACGTTCTTTCGCACTCAATTTTGGAAGGTACTTTTACTGAATTAATCGTGGCATATTCTTTCATAATGTACTTTCAATTGAAAGGGCAAAGCCATCGTCTTCGGCTATTTCAATTGAGGGCTTAAAGAATAATCTCCCCACCAAGAATTTCATCATATTCATTTGGATAAAATGGTGAGAACCCGGCTCCGGGATAAAAAGTCAGTTCACCAGAATATAATCTATCCGTATAATAAAAATCACACCTCAACATCGGTATATTTTCAGATAACTTTTTTGAGGCTTCAAGCATTTCTTCAAGGAATGCCGGAACTGGTATTGTTCCCATGGGTAACGATTTCTGATGAAAAGGTAATTCTTTCCATTCAGTATCATAAATATTGCAACTGGTTATTTCCGGCTTTGAATCTCCGGAATCTGAACTGCTGACATAAACATATATATACATAGGTTTACCGTTGAAACAATATACCCTGTAATCTGTCAAGCCATGCCCGAGATTTTTTTCAGCTAATATTTTTCTATTAATATCCCTATATGGCCATTCCCTTTGAGTTAGATAATAATTTTCTTTGAGTCCTTCCCAAAGTTTTCGGTTAACACTATCCCTATCCACAAACGATTTGTCCCGACAAATGTACATTCCTTTTCCAGAATTATGGTTACATTTCAATACGAACTGATCAGGCAATGCATCATAATCAATATCATCTGGATTATCCCACACTCCGAGGGTTGGAACAACATATTCCTCGCCTATTTTTTTTGCAACATATTCCTTAGCCTTAACCTTATCCGCCATTAAAGTATATTCAGGTTTTCTATCATATAGTTTGAGCCATTGAAGCTTTTCATTAAATGTTTTAGGATTGATCAGATTAAGATCATATCCCATAGTAACTTTGAATTTGTACTTAAGATATAGTTTATCTGGTAAGAAATTATATAACATATGGCTATCGTTTACCATAAATCTGTATCTATAATCTCGTATATACTTAACGATTTTTTTAGGAGTAATCATTTTTTCACCGTTTAATACATCTGAATATTTTTTTTATGAATTCAAGTTTAAATACTTCTCTGCGTATATTCCCAAATAGAAAAAGAATCAAAAAATATACTATTGTACAAAAGAAAATATCAGCGATATGCCATACAATACTGTCCGATATCTGCATAAGAGTAAAACCAAAGGCAAACATCACAAGTGCGGAAAAGGTCTGTGGAAAAAGATTTTTAACGATGTCTAAAACTTTAATATCATAGAGTACTTGAACAAAAATAAAAGCCGATAGCAAAAGTACAATAATAAGTGAGGTACGAACAACAAAAAGAATCTCAAATCCTTGATTTGAAGCATAATAGATTGCTGGTATCATCACTATAATATTGAGCAATTGATACAACATTGAAACTTTCGGCTGACCCTTACTTCTGAAAACTTCGCTTGCAAAAAAACAAATGCAAATCTTAAATGCACAGGAAAGAGAATAAAGACCGATAAAATCGCTGGCCTCCATCCACTTAGTCCCAAGCAAAATGTATGTTGCAAAATCACGGAACAAAAACAGTCCCAGTCCCATAGGAATCAGCACAATTGCCAGCAACCTTTGAAAACGGAAATATGTATTCTTAAACTCGTCATCATTATTTTGCACACGTGAAAGAGCAGAAAAAAGTACAGGAATAACAGCACCGCTGATAACATTCATATAACCATTTACCGTTGTCATTGATGTCTTATAAAGGCCAAGGTAATAATCGTTCAGCACTCTGCCAACAATAAAAATATCAGCATTTGCTGTAAGCCATATTGAAACCGATTCCAATAATGTCCAGAACGAAAACGAAAACATTTGATTAAACAACTTAGCAGAGTAAAAAAATTTGATTTTTATTTTCGGCTTTATTAGCAAAATAAGGAACTGAAATACGCTTTGAGTTACTCCGCCTACAATCAATGCCCAAAATGATTTTAGAGCAAACGCAAGCGGCACGGTAACAACGACAGGAACTAAAGCAACTACCATTCTGAAAAAAAATAGCTTTTTAAAATCAAAAGCTCTTCTATAGGCGGCAAGTTGAAGACTCGAATAAGAATTGATAATAATCGGTATTGCAGAAGCCACCAAAGCAGAACTTAATTCAGGGGACCCAACAATTCCAGCAAGTTGTTTTCTAAAAGTAACAATCAAAATAAAAATCAAAGCAGAAAGGAAGAAATTCGACCAGAAAGCAACAGAAAAACTTGTTTTATATTCCCAATCATTTTCATATTCGTGCTGAACAATAAATTTTTGAAATCCAGCATCTGTGAATACCTCTGCAAAGCTCGTAACAAGGCTGATTGTTGCAACTATTCCGAATGCTTCCGGTGCTAGAAGTCGTGCCAATATTATGCTAATCACTGGTGAAATAAGTTTAGATAATAATTCGGTTATCAATGACCATCCAGCAGCTGATTCTACCGTTCTGTTATCTGAATTGTCCATTTATTAGCTCCCTGTTTTAATTTGTAAGAAATTTCTCCCACTGGCTGAATATCTTCTCTGGTCTATACTTATCTGCTGATTTTTTAGCATTCTCAGAAATTTTAGTTATTTTATCATCAGGTAACGATAAAACATACAGCATTTTGCTAGCTAAGGCTTCGACATCACCGACGGGTACGAGAAATCCGTTTTCACCGTCAACAATAACCTCTTTCGGTCCTCCGCACGGGCAGTCCGTTGAAATTGACGGAATACCGAGAGCAATTGCTTCAAGTAAAGCATTCGGAGAGCCCTCAAAATCGGAAGACAGAACAAAAAGCTTGCTCCCGATTATAGCTTCGGGAACGTCTGTTATCAGCCCGGGCAGAAATACTCTATCGGTCAGACCGAGCTCGGAAATAAGATTTTCAAGTTCTTCTCTAAGAGGACCCTGACCATAAATAATAAGATTTTCATCTGTTAAATTTTTTATTTTATCAAAAGCACAAATAAGAATCTTTTGATTTTTCTGTTTATCCAATCTTCCAACAGAAACAATATTTTTTCTTTCATCGTGAAATTCTCTATTAAAAAATTGCTCTGCCACTTGATTCGGAATAATTTTCGAATTGATTTTTATTCCCTTATCGTGAAACCATTTTTCCGCATCGCTCGTTTGAAGTATTATACCATCTGCTTTGGGAAATAAGAATTCCACAATTATTTTCTTCAAAAATGTTGAGCATTCAAGTTCCGGAATGTTTCTAACAGAAGAAAATTTTTTTATTTTTCTTGTGCCTAATGATGAAAGTAAAAAATATTCATTACATTTATCAAGAAATGATAAAGCAACATCAGGGGATTCACTTATGATAGCTCGTCGCATCTCTTTCATCGTATAAAAAAGATTAACATAGTAGTTTCCTTTTTCTCGTATGGGAAGATAGATTTTCTTTATTTTGTCATCGATGGGATATTCACTATCAACCTTAAATTGAAGAATAAAAGTAACATCAAATCCATGACGTGAGAATTGATTTGCAAGGTTTGACATTACTCTTTCTGCACCGCCGTGAGTTAATGTCGGAATAACAAAAACAAGTTTTTTCATTTCATTTTCACCTATGCTATTTTATGTATTTAATCCAGAATAATCTCAGCGGTTCATACAAAAAGTCTGGTGCATGTTTTTTTACATAATTTTTCATCTTTTGCTTCTGGTATGCTCGGCTTTTGTTCTTGTAAAAAACAAACGGAGTTTCTGTAATTTCCGATACCCATGTATGCTTTTCGGGATAATACTTCCACATATTGTTGCCGTTGAATTCATCATCAAGAATAAAATTTTGCATCAATTCATTTGGTAATAAGGCATAGTAAATAATGCACATCCACATACTTTCAGCTAAATCAAGTGAATAGTTGAAATCTTTACCGAGCAAGCCATACCATTCTGCATCCCATTCTGCAAATTCAAGAAACTTTTTTTGAGCGTTTGCAATTACATTTGATGTTTGTTTTGCCTCGTTACATTTGGGAATAAACGTTCCGTTTTCATCTTTATCAAGAGAAATCAGCTGACCATAAGGCACTTGCATAGCCGCTTCTAAAAACAGTAGATTATCATATACCGGATGCATACCGTCATAGTTTAAAGCCAAGCTATCACATTTACACCCATTTTTCTCGGCAAGAACAGTCTTGCTGAGCATAAAATATTTTCCTGATATTTTTTTGTCAGAAACCATCGATAAAAAGTATTGCGTTGAAGCTTGATACCCTATATCGACAATAGTCAATTCCTTTGTTGAAGAATCAATCAAGCATTTGTTTATATATTCATCATATACCAGTTTTTTTTGTGATGCTGACTCGAATATTGATTTCTTGATTTCAGAACAATAGCCATTCACTATTTTTGCATCTTTAGGAAGTTCTATTTCCAAGTTTGAGTTTTGGCCTTTATACTCATAATCTAACCTTGACTTGAGAAAGTTTTTTAGGCTTCCCTCATATGGAAGATCAAGAATTGCTTTGAAATTTTCTTCAGATGTTGCACAAGCTGAAGAGGATGCTTTTCTCGAAGCATAAAAAAGACAGTTCTTTTGAGGTTCTACCCCAGCAATATTACAATACTGCTGATACATAGGCTGAAGGATGTATCCTTCTCTTGTAACGAATGCAAGTAAAGAATCATCCCTGTTATTGATAAGCCAACGGACAAATGATGACAAAACCGAACCAAGCCAAAGACCGGTAATATCTTCCGCAATATAATCGTTTGAGAATACACTATTATAAAAAATGCTGTTGCAAAATTTTCCGAGGAAAAGAGAATTTCCAAATTCTCCGTTATCATATTCACAGAGTATTTCATACATTTCAGTATTCTCAAATTTCTGAATAGGACTATCTATGAGAATTGCTTCTCGTCCATATTTGCATACCATAGTATAATCAGAGTGCTCGTTATCACCGATATGCAAAGTGGTCTTATTTGCATTATGAGCGAAAAATTCTTCCCAAAGTGCACCGCTTTGCTTCGTTTTCTTACACTCATTAGATACCAAAATATTCAAATCACTAGGATAACCGCATTTGACAAGTAATCGTCTGATTTGTTCTGAAGATAAATACATGTCGGTTATAAGCACTATATTCTTCTTTGACTCATAAAGTTCAAGTAAAAGTTTTTTTATATCATTCCTTGGGATAATCAGTTTTTCTTCTGCGTATAATTCGAGATCAATTAAAGTTGAAGACAATTCGTCCGACAAATTGTAATGTTCCTTTATTTTTTTATGAATATCCGCAAGTGTATACTCGTCTTTTTTATTGCTTTGAAGTAAAATATTTTCAGCTTCTACTCTTGCTTTACAAAAATCAAAATCAAGATTCATACGCTGATGCATAAGAATATTTACAAGAGAAAACACATCGATAGGATGTAATACTTGTCTTGTAATAAGTGTATCGAATATGTCGAACGTTACAATATCGGCATTTTTTATTTTATACTTTAAATTTTCAAAATTCATACTGAACCTACCAAATAATTTTAAAGTTTTCTTCCACAAAAAATTAATATTTTCGGATTAATATTTCTCTCATAATAGCCCTCAAAAATTATTTATTTTTTGACTGATTTTGGCTGCTAAAGTATCTTTTTTTGAGAAATAACTATAGGCAACCGAAATAACAATCGTGACAGCAAGCTTAATGAGCGTATCGGCAAGTTTGTTATCCGGTAAAAGTTTCGGCATTGTGCCGATAACTATTTGATGAATCATAAAAAACTCCATTTGAATCTTTGAAAACAATTCAAAGGGCTTAACAGACAGTAAGTAACTGACAAGACCGCTATTGAAAGCAAAAACAAAAACCAATTCACAGAACACAAGTGCAAATGTTCCTCGCATCAGGTTATCCCTATAAACAATAAGCGATATAACGCCAGCAAGCGACACCACTTCAATAAGCGTAAAAACGATTCTGTTTTTCTTTCCGGCAACTTTTTCCGAAATACCGAAAAACAAGGGAACAATATACAGTCCCATACAAAATTCAAGCAGTCTGACCAAGGGATAAACGTGAAAAGGAACATCAAAAGGCATCAAATTTTTGTTTTGTGCAAATTCCCATGCCAAACGAACAGCAGCACAAAGCAAAAACATAGGCATTGAAATATGTTTTTTTCTTGCCGATTTGATAACCAGTGGAGATATCAGATAGCAAAACAATATTGAAGACAAAAACCAGGAAACGCCGTTGTATGAAAAGAAAATACCGGAATCATTAAACCAGGATTGGAAAAGAAACAAATTTATCAACAACAATTTTAACTCATTTAAATTTAGGGGGATGCTGAATGTTATGAGAATAACTGCAAGCAGGCAAAAACAATGAAGAGGCCAAAAAGCGATTATCTTTTTTGCAAAATATTTGATGTATTCCTTTATAGAAGACGGGAAATTAAAGTTCAGGTATTTATACCCGGTCAAAAACCCGGATATAACAAAAAAGAATTCACAGCATCTTGCACCAAGGTCACAACCGGGTCTGGGTAGGCCGCTATGCCAAAAAAATATTATCAATAAGGCAATTGCTTTTAATCCGTCGAAGCAGGTTATTCTCATGTTTACTTTGCTGCTGTTCATCCATTAAAAACTCTTTTCATATTTCTTTCCGAAAAATTTTGCCTTCAGAAAAGATGTTCCTTTTTTTATCCAATCAATCTTTTCCATGCTGACCACGGGGATTTCTTTTATTTCATTTTTTTTGATTTTTCCCGATGTAAGCTGATAATCCAACCACACATTAAATAAAATTTCGGAAACTCTGCCGGGGTAGCGGAGTTGAAAAGCATCCATACCGTTTTCGTCGATTCTGTTTCGCAGCTCAAACAAAATACTGAAGAGCCATATACAGTACTCGTTCATCAATTCCCGGCTCGTTATCATCATATTGAACATATATCCGCTTCGCTTGTTTACCGCACGGCGGAAGCTTTCGGTGTAAGCGGGATATTTTTCTGCGATAATCTCTTCCGACTTGTCAAGATGAAGAGAGTCAAATGTATGCGAATAATGGCTGTATAAAGTTTCAATATAGTATTTTCTTTTGCACGGTGTGAATATTTTTATCTTGCCGAGATATGGCTTTAACTCATCGCCGGTCAGTAAGTTCTCAAATTTGCCTTTCCTTTTGAAAGAAAAGTGTCTGCGGTAATGGGCGAGCCCGATGTAATCTGAATCCAGATTTTTATTTGCCCAAAAAAGCCCTGTCAGTTCGCTGAAAAACGGATTGAACTCAGATATGTTTTCTCCCGTATTATCGGGTATAAAACCTTCCGGAACGGGTTTGTCTTTTTTTGATTCTGCTCCCACATAAACAGGCAGATATATTTTATCGTCCGGCATTCTGTATTGCTTGTGGGATGCAACAATTATTTTTACATTCATCACTGTGCACCGTCCCTCTGCAGCACGGACAGCGCCGTTCTGAGTATGCAAAGAAAATCTAGATAGAATGATATGTTTTTTACATAATAGTATTCAAGCTCAAGGCGTTCATGATAATTAATATTTGAGCGTCCGTTACAGCCCCACCAACCGGTAATTCCGGGCTTGACCTGCTCGTAAAGCTTCATTCCGTTGTGAGCTTCAAGCTCCCCTTTAACAAGCGGACGCGGACCGACAAGAGACATCTCACCCTTCAGAACGTTTATGAATTGCGGCAGCTCATCAACAGATGTTTTTCTAAGGAATTTGCCGATTTTTGTTATTCTCGGGTCATTCAGAAACTTTTGATTTTCCTCCCACTCTTCTTTCAGCTTTTTATCCTCAAGCATTGACAAAAGCAATTTTTCGGCATCGGGGACCATTGTTCTGAACTTATAGATTTTGATTTGTTTTCCGTTCTTCCCGACCCTGTTTTGCGTGAAGATAACAGGAGCACAGTCTCCGCTTAAAAGATAAATCACTTTAATCAGGAGCGCTGCCGGAATAAGGAAAGCACAACCGATGGCTCCAATAATAATATCCAGAAAACGTTTTAAGAAGAAATACAGTGTCTGTGCTTCGGTAAAAGAATAAAGACCGACACACAGCGTTTTATTGACACCGACATTGGTTATTTCGTGATTTTCGGCATTGAAGCCGAGAATGTCATCAAGCAAGAAATGCACACCTATTCCCAAAGCAACGAGCGTTTTACAGATTCCGGAATCGGGTGAAAAATTTTTTGATGCAAAAAGGACTTCTTCAATATGATTGTCAACAATATATTTTATGTAATCGTCTCCGATAACACATACTCCGTTTTTTTCGCTGATATTGCAACAATCGGTCAGATGAATTCCCTTGACATCATAATATGTGAAATCGCCCTTGACAGAATCGCTGAAAACATTTTCAATATTGTCAGAGTCGGCAACAATAAACAGCGATTGCTTTTGGTGAATATATATTTTTGTCTTAGGTGACAAAGCAAGCTTTTTCCACAGACATTTTGCCGCCAATGAAATGACAAAATAAAGCATATACATTGTCAGTATCATCTGTCTGGAAAAAGCTACGCTGACTTTCAGAACATACAAAAGAATACCTGTTGAAGAAAGGTTATAGACAGTAAGTAAAACCGTTCCGATTATTTCATCATAATAGGCCCTTTGAAAAATGCCGCTGTATGGATCTGAAAAAAGACAGATTACAATGTCAAGCAATAAAACAATGTAAAGCAGAGGCATCCAGGTTTCGCTGTGAATAAATCCCAGATCTCCGAATTTTATCAGGTATGAGAGAACAAACGACACAAGAAGAGAAAGCGAATCAAGGAGTAAAAAGTCAATATGTCTCATTTTGCTGTTGTCGTCTTGACGATTCAACGCTATCCCCTCCTGTGATAGGTATTATTTAATATTATAACTATACCAAAATACAAAAGATTTTTCAACTGCTTTGAAAGTTTTTTGTTTTGATTCGGAAAGCTTTATTCCGGCTTGAATGCTATGCCGATATCTTTACGGAGAAATTTCCAAAAATGAAATAAAGATATTAAAAATTGCTACTGACACAAGAAACAGGACTGTGTTCTAACCTCAGTAAGAACACAGTCCTGTTTTTATTCTAGAATAAAATTATGCATTTTCTTCTGCGGGAGCTCCGGTACTGTCCATTTCGTTGATCTGCTTTGCGATGGCTGCGCGTCTTTCAAAGAGCTCTGCATACATCTTGTCTTTCTTTTCACCGTTAAGGTCATAGAAGAGCTTGGGAATGAT
>JAZUJJ010000103.1:0-43666 GCA_045642725.1 Acutalibacteraceae bacterium | reverse complement strand
GTACTTTTACCGGCACCCGATGAACCTACAACAAAAACAAATTCGCCCTTATTGATTTTAAGATTTACATCCGAGATTGCGTGAGTACCCGTAGGATAAGTTTTTGAAACACCGTTGAATTCAATTATCGGTGACGGTGCTTTCGGCATTTGAAATTCAAAATCCATTATCTTGATTTCCTGCTCCCTTTAATACTTTATCGGATTGGCTTTAAGATATTTATTAACCATTAAGGCTATCTTAAAGATTATTGCGTGCTCAAATTCGCGCAGGTCCAAGCCGGTTATCTTTTTAATTTTTTCGAGCCTGTACACAAGCGTATTTCTATGTACGAAAAGCTTTCTTGAGGTTTCGGAAACATTGAGATTATTTTCGAAGAAACGCTGAATGGTGAAAAGGGTTTCGTGGTCAAGGCTGTCAATGGAGCCCTTCTTGAAAACTTCCTTGAGGAACATTTCGCAGAGGGTCGTGGGAAGCTGATAAATAAGTCTTGCTATACCGAGATTGTCATAGGAAACAATTGTTTTTTCGGTGTCGAATACTTTGCCGACCTCAAGAGCTATCTGTGCCTCCTTAAAGGAACGGGCAAGGTCTCTTATACCGTCAACCATGGTGCCGATACCCACAAGCACATGGGTGTAAAGCTCGGTGCTGAGAGAATCGGAAATCGAGCGGGCAAGCTTTTCAAGATCCTTGGCTTCGGTATTGGAGCGTATCTCCTTGACAACGGCAATATCCGTTTCATTGATATTTATAATGAAATCCTTACTCTTGTCGGGGAAAAGATTTGAAACGGCATCATAAACGACTGCATCATTGTGGTCAACAATTCTGAGCAGCAGAACGGCTCTTGACGCATCCATATTGAAACGGAGCTCTCTTGATTTGAGATATATATCACCGGGAAGAATGTTGTCGAGAATAACATTCTTCACAAAATTCGCTCTGTCAAATTTTTCCTCATAGCACTGCTTGAGATTATCAAGAGAAACACAGCAGACAGCCGCAAATCTGCCGGCTATTTCATCTGTACCCTCAACAAAAACGGCATAGTCATTCTGGGAATGGGTGCCGAAGTTGCAGAAGGTGTAGCCGTTCAAGGTATGAACCTCATTGTCGGAGAAAACATCAACGGCGGCTGAAAACACCTCGCCTATCTTGTTAAGCTCACTGCAGGCGATAATGGTTCCGGTTTCGTCAATAACGCCGAGAGTTCTGCCCACGGCATCACGCATCTGATGAATAAGTCCCTGAAAAATTCTGTTAGACATAGTTTATACCCCTCATTCGATTTTTGGAATATACGGCCCTGCCGATTACTGTGTGATGATAATCATCATAAAGATGTGTATATTTTACACAATTCCTCGGGCGTTTGCAATAGGTGAAGATGACTTTTTTGTTAATTTTTTCAATTTTATTTGAAAATAGCCCTTTTTTTGCGGAATAATTCACAAATTTTTCATATTTCATCTCTGTTTGGGAAAGTTTGTTTCCGAAATGCAAATTAGATATTTTGTCAAAAAGCTCATTACCTCTTTGTGAAATATATACATCATTTCCGCACTCCCCGCCCTCTTTGTTGAATATGCCTTTTCGGCCTTTGGTAAAAATGACAAGTGAAAAAAAGCGCAAAAAAATTTTCTTTTTCTCGAATAAAACTCTTTTCAAAGCAATTTTTATGTGATATAATCACGGCGTATGCGACTATCGGCGAAACAGCCGCCAAAACTCGTGAAAGAGGGAAAAACCTTGGAAAAATTTGTTATCAACGGTGGAAGCCCCCTTTACGGTGAGGTTACGATAAGCGGTGCCAAGAACGCGGCTCTTGCGATTATTCCCGCCGCCATTCTCAGCCAGGATATATGCGTTATCGAAAACCTGCCCGTTTCCATCAGTGATGTTAACTATATGATGAAGACACTCAGGCACATCGGTGCCGGTGTCAGACTTATTGACAAAAACACAATTGAGGTTGACGCCCGTCATGTCAATTCCTATGTTATCTCCCATGACATGACAAAGCATCTCAGAGCGTCTTATTATTTCATCGGTGCCCTTCTCGGCAGATTCGGCAGAGCAAAGGTTGCAATGCCCGGCGGCTGCTATCTCGGCCCCCGCCCCATTGACCAGCACATAAAGGGCTTTGAAGCTCTCGGCGCAAAGGTTTCCGTTGAGGACAACGCCATTGTAGAGGCCTCGGCAACAGATGTTTCCGGCAATCTCATAGGTGCTCCCGTATATCTTGATATGGTTTCCGTAGGTGCAACGGTCAACATCATGCTCGCCGCCGCCAGAGCGGAAGGTCTTACGGTCATTGAAAACGCCGCAAAGGAGCCTCATATCGTTGACCTTGCAAACTTCCTCAACTCCATGGGTGCAGATGTCAGAGGCGCCGGAACGGATGTCATCAAAATCCGCGGCACGGAAAATATGCACGGCTGTACCTATTCCATAATTCCCGACCAGATAGAAGCAGGAACCTTTATGGTTGCTGCCGCCGCCACAAAGGGCAATGTTCTTATAAAGAATGTTATACCCAAACATCTTGAATCAATTTCCACAAAGCTCATCGAATGCGGTGCCGTTGTTGAGGAATTTGACGAAGCGGTAAGGGTCAGTATGGACTGCCGCCCCGGCAAATGCAATATCAAAACCATGCCTCACCCCGGTTTCCCCACCGATATGCAGCCTCAGATAGCCGTTCTCCTTTCCCTTGCGGAGGGAACGAGCATTATTTCCGAAAGTATATGGTCTAACCGTTTCCGTTACACGGAGCAGCTCATGAGAATGGGCGCAAACATAACCGTTGACGGTCAGGTCGCAATGATACACGGCGTTGAGCAGCTTAAGGGTGCCCCCGTCAAGGCCGACGACCTGAGAGCCGGAGCCGCAATGATAATTGCAGGCCTTGCCGCAAACGGCAAAACGGAAATTGAGGACATACTTCACATTGACAGAGGCTATGAAAATGTAGTCGAAAAATTCGGAAATCTCGGTGCCGATATACGCAGAGTTTACTGTGCGGAGCCCTTCAGTGCTTCTGACGCAGGCTGAATTACAGAATAAAATGCAACCTTGACCGGGCAGGTCAAAGTTGCATTTTTCATGTAAATTTTTTATTTCAATTGGTGATACTATGGCGGAATTTTGCTCTCTCTATTCTTCAAGCAGCGGAAACTGCACATACATCGGCACCTCCGGCGGCGGCATACTTATTGATGTGGGCGTCAGTGCAAAAAGAACGGAGGATGCCCTTATTTCCATAGGAGTTGACCCATCCTCCATTGCCGGAATTTTCATTACCCACGAACACAGTGACCATATAAGCGGAGTGCGGGTATTTGCTTCCCGCCACAATATTGATGTTTACGCTTCACCGGGAACCCTGGCGGGAATGGATGACTACGGCGTATTCAAATCGAAAATAAATGCTTATGTTATGCCGGCTCAGGGTGTTGAGGCCGCCGGTATCTATGTCCGGCCGTTCCGCACCTCTCACGACAGCAACGAAAGTTACGGCTATACCGTTGTTACTCCCGACGGAAAAAGAGCGGCAGTGGCAACGGATACGGGTATCGTAACGCCCGAAATCGTTGAAAATCTGTACGGCTGTGACCTTGCGCTGCTTGAATCCAACCACGATATAAGTATGCTGAAAATGGGCTCTTATCCGTATTTTCTGAAAGAGCGCATACTCTCCGACAGAGGGCATCTTTCAAACGATGCCTGTGCAGAGCTTGCCTGCCGTCTTTTTCAAGGCGGAACCACCCGTTTTATTCTCGGGCATTTAAGCAAAGAAAACAACATTCCGTCTCTTGCCTATGAAACAACAAAATCCGCTCTTTCTCTCTGCGGTGCCGAAGAGGGCAGGGACTATCTTCTGACAGTCGCGGGCGATTTGAATAAGCCCGTGAAATGGTGACCGAAAATGCTGAATGTAAATATTATCTGCGTAGGCAGACTTAAGGAAGAATATCTTCGCGGGGCCTGCGCCGAATATTCAAAAAGGCTCGGTGCTTTCTGTAAGCTGAAAATCACGGAGCTGAACCCGTCAAAGCTTCCCGAAAATCCCAATGAAGCACAGATTGCATCAGCCCTCAAAGAAGAGGGAAACAACATACTGAAAGCCGTCTCCGGAAAAGATGCGGTATATGCTCTTTGCATAGAAGGAAAAGAAATCTCTTCGGAGAAATTTTCACTTGAGCTTGAAAAAGCGGCAATATCCGGCGCCGGAACCGTTGATTTCATAATCGGCGGCTCTCACGGCCTTTCGCCTGAGGTGAAACAAAGAGCCGATATGCGTCTTTCCATGAGCCCCATGACCTTCCCCCATCAGCTTGCACGGGTCATGCTGCTGGAACAGATTTATCGGGCTTTTATGATTTCAAACGGCGGAAAATACCATAAATAAGACTGATTTTTTCGGCAGAATTGCACCCTTTTCGGTGAAGTTCTGCCTTTTTTTGTTGAGATTACCGAATATTTCAAAATGCACGAAAAAACAGTTGCATATTTGGCAGAAAATGATAAAATGATTATGGCAAAATTAAGATAAAAAACTATTTTTCGGAGGTATTCCACATGTCAGTTAAAGTTGCTATTAACGGCTTCGGCCGCATCGGTCGTCTCGCTTTCCGTCAGATGTTTGACGCTGAGGGTTATGAAATCGTTGCAATCAACGACCTTACCAAGCCCTCAATGCTTGCACATCTTCTCAAGTACGATACCGCTCAGGGCGGTTACTGCGGCAAGATCGGCGAAGGTCTTCACACCGTTTGCGCCGATGACGAAGCAGGCACAATCACCGTTGACGGCAAAACTCTTAAGATTTATGCAGAAAAAGACGCTAACGATTGTCCTTGGGGCGAGCTCGGTGTTGACGTTGTTCTTGAGTGCACAGGTTTCTACTGCTCAAAGGACAAGAGCATGGCTCACATCAATGCAGGCGCAAAGAAGGTTGTTATTTCCGCTCCCGCAGGCAATGACCTCAAGACCATCGTTTATTCAGTAAACAATGACACTCTTACCGCTGATGATCAGATCATCTCCGCTGCTTCCTGCACCACCAACTGCCTTGCTCCCATGGCAAAGGCTCTCAATGACTATGCTCCCATCCAGAGCGGTATCATGAGCACAATCCATGCTTACACAGGCGACCAGATGATTCTTGACGGTCCTCACAGAAAGGGTGACCTCAGAAGAGCACGCGCAGGCGCTGCCAACATCGTTCCCAACTCCACCGGCGCTGCAAAGGCTATCGGCCTTGTTATCCCCGAGCTCAACGGCAAGCTTATCGGCTCCGCTCAGAGAGTTCCCGTTCCCACAGGCTCAACCACAATCCTTACCGCTGTTGTTAAGGGCGCTGACATCACCAAGGAAGGCATCAATGCTGCTATGAAGGCTGCTGCTTCCGAGAGCTTCGGCTACAACGAGGATCCCATCGTTTCCTCCGATGTTATCGGCATGAAGTTCGGTTCACTCTTTGATGCTACTCAGACCATGGTTTGCCAGATCGCTGATGACCTTTATGAGGTTCAGGTTGTTTCATGGTATGACAACGAGAACAGCTACACCAGCCAGATGGTTCGTACAATCAAGTACTTTGCTGAGCTTGCATAATTGAAGCAAAAATAAAATTTCCGGAGGTCGGTCAAGGTGGCCGGCCTCCTGTTTTTAAGGCGGTATTTTATGGCACTGAAAAGGCTTGACAAGCTCATAGCTCTGAACTGCAATGTATCCCGCAAGGACGCAAGAAAGCTCATAAAAGACGGGGCCGTTTCCGTTAATTCACGGGTCATGCTCCGTGCCGAAGAGCTGATAGATTCCGAGGCGGATGATGTTTCTGTAAAGGGATATGGCTTTACATTAAAAGACCATATTTACATTATGCTGAATAAGCCTTCCGGGGTCATAAGTGCTACCCGTGACCCGAATAAGGAAACGGTCATTGACCTTATCCCCGCAGAGATGTCAAGGCGGTCTCTTTTCCCCTGCGGCAGACTTGACAGAGACACCACGGGCCTTTTAATTATAACGGATGACGGCGCTCTTGCTCATAAAATCATGAGCCCGGCTCACCACGTTTTCAAAACCTATGAGGCAAGGCTTTCTTTTCCGCTTTATGATGAGGATGCTCAGAAACTTGAAAGCGGAATTACTCTTGATGACGGCACGGAATGTCTGCCTGCAAAGGTGGAAGCCTTTACAAAAAACGAGCTGCCGTACGCCCGTATAAAAATCAGAGAAGGTAAGTATCATCAGGTCAAGCGAATGTTCGCCGCAGTAGGCAATCATGTCGAGCAGCTCCGCAGAATTAAAATCGGCACCCTCTGCCTCGACGAAGAGCTTGCCGAGGGAGAATGCCGTGAATTGAAGCCCGGAGAGCTTGAAATGTTATTTGAGGATGAATGACCGACAAATTTTTTCATAAAAATATGAAGAGATGTTTTACGGAATAACCCGTTAATACATCTCTTCTTTGTTTTTTATGCTATTTTCTTTATCCATTTCCAGCGGTTGACCTTTACCGCCGCCACGGCGCATTTAAGCACCTGATCTGCTTTAAGGCAGGCAAATGTAACGGGAACGGGAAATTTGAAAACAAAAGCGCTGAGTGCGGAAACGGGTAAAATAATGAGCCACATGAAAATAATGTCGTTTTTGAAAACAAAATCCGTTTCGCCGCCGCCGGAAACAATACCCGTAAGCACCGGGCATTCATAAGCGGTACCGACAATGGTGACGCAGAGGATGTAAATAAATATTTCCGTCATCCGTCTTGTTTCGGCAGATGTATTGTAATAATCGAGAATAACCGATTTAAAACCGAAAAGCAATGCACTTGAAAGAATACCGGCAATAAGGAAGATTATCTGCATATTGACCGAGCGCTTTTTGATAAGCTCAATGGTACAGTTTTCACCGATGGATTTACCCGTAAGCACGCAGGCAGCGCTGCCCGAAGCATAAATGACAACCGTGGCGACCTGAAAAATCGTGGTGGCAATGCTGTTGGCGGAAATTGCCGTGCCGCCGAGTCTGCCGATGATTATTCCCTGAATGCTCATGGCAATTCCCCAGGAAATACTGCTCGCGGTAAGAGGAATACCGGTTTTGATAAAGTCCTTTATGTACCTGCCTTCAATCTTTATGAATGCTTCAAGTCTTAATTTCAGCTTTTTATCAATGGCAAACACATAAATCAAAGTAACGATAAGCTCCATGACTCTTGAAATGAGAGTTGCTATGGCGGCTCCCTTTATGCCGAGCTCCGGGAAACCGAGCTTTCCGTAAATCAGAACATAGTTGAGGAAAATATTTATCACGAGGGATGAAAGCGAAACATAAAAACCGATTCTTACGGTTTCCGCCGAGCGAAGCACCGAAGTAAGAATAACCGTTACGGTAAATATCAGATATGTGTATTTGATTATCGAAATGTATTCGACGGCTGCGACTGCTATCTGCGCATCATCGGTAAAGAGCTTTACCACGGACAGCGGAATAACCGCAGCGGCAGCGGTCATAAGAAGGCTGATGATTATACCTAGCCACAGGGAAACCGCAAAAATTCTGTGAATGGGTTTTATTTCCCTCTTGCCCCAATACTGTGAGCACATTACGACCATACCGTTGGAAATTCCGGTAGCCACCATCTGAAGCAGAAACTGTATCTGGTTGCAGACGGCGCTTCCGTCAAGAGCCAGCTCACTGTAGGAGCCGAGCATAACGGAGTCCGCAAGATTGACACCGAAAACAATCAGATTCTGCAATGCCATTACGATTGTCATAACGGCAAAAGCCTTGTAAAACTCTTTATCCTCACGCAATTTCATTTTTATCACCCGGGCAATTATATCACCGGCAGAGGGCGGTTGCAACCGTTATTTGAGGTAAATAACATCTTCTTGACAATTATTCTTTTGTAATATATAATATAGAGACCAATATGTTGATTAACTCTGAAAAGGAGATTTTTGTTATGGCAAAACAGATTACCCGCAGTGAATTTGAAAAACTCGAAAAAGAACTTGCGTTTCTGAAAAAGGAAGGCAGAGAAGAAATCGCCCAGAAGCTCCAGGAAGCACGTTCCCACGGCGACCTTTCCGAAAACGCCGAATATGATGAAGCAAGAAACGACCAGGCAAAGCTTGAAGAAAAAATTGCCCAGTTGGAAATAGAGCTCGACGCAGTCGAGGTCGTTGCAGACGATTTCTTTGAGAGCGGTGTCGTTCACATCGGCTCAACCGTTGAAATCGAAGACGGCGGCGAAATTATCAAATGCATCATCGGCAGTTCCTCCGATGACCCTTCAATTCTTTCCGTTTCCGATGATTCACCCGTCGGCTCCGCCGCCCTCGGCAAAAGAGCGGGTGACCTTATTTATGTCACCGTTCCTTCAGGCGCAACGGTTGAAATGAAAATAATCGCCACCGAATGATTTAAGAAAGGCAGACTGAAATGGCAGACGAAATCAAAAATGCGGCCCCTGCTCAGGAAGAGCAGGACATAAATGCCCTCAGACAGATAAGAGTCGAAAAGCTGGAGGCACTTCAGGCCGCCGGAAACGACCCCTTTGTTATCACAAAATACAATCAGACTCACCACAACAATGAGGTGAAGAGTCTTTACACCGCTCTTGAAGAAAAGCTTCTTGCCGGCAGAGCCGCCGTCAACACCGACGGTATGGATGAAGCCGCCGCAAGACAGGCCGTCAACGAGGAATACAATGAGCGCAGAGCCATTATGGATGCTCAGCCCATTACCGTTGCCGTTGCCGGCAGAATGATGTTCAAGCGCGTTATGGGCAAGGCTTCCTTCTGCAACATCCGCGACCTTACCGACAGCATCCAGGTTTATGTTGCAAGAGATGCAGTCGGTGAAGAAGCCTATGCCGATTTCAAGAAATCCGATATAGGCGACACCTTCGGTGTCAAGGGCTATGCTTTCAGAACGAAAACGGGTGAAATTTCAATTCATGCAAGCGAAATCATCCTGCTTTCAAAGTCATTACTTCCCCTGCCCGAAAAATTCCACGGTCTTACCGACACCGATACCCGTTACAGAAGGCGTTACCTTGACCTTATCATGAATCCCGATGTCAAGGACACCTTCCAGAAGCGTTCAAAAATAATCCGCGAAATCAGAAACTATCTTGACGGTCAGGGCTTTATCGAGGTTGAAACCCCGATGCTCGTTCCCAATGCCGGCGGTGCTTCCGCAAGACCCTTTGAAACTCATTTCAACGCCCTCAATGAGGATGTCAAGCTCCGTATTTCCCTTGAGCTTTATCTCAAGAGACTTATTGTCGGCGGCATGGAAAGAGTTTACGAAATCGGCAGAGTTTTCAGAAACGAGGGTGTTGACACCAGACACAACCCCGAATTCACTCTCATGGAGCTCTATCAGGCATACACCGATTATCACGGAATGATGGACCTGACGGAAAATCTTTACCGTCACCTTGCTCAGACCGTTCTTGGCACCACAACAATCGTTTACAACGGCATTGAAATGGATCTCGGCAAGCCCTTCGAGCGCCTTACCATGGTTGACGCCGTTAAGAAATACTCCGGCGTTGACTGGAAAGAAATCAAAACTCTCGAGCAGGCCCGCAAGATTGCCGATGAGCATCATATTGAATATGAAGCCCGTCACGGCAAGGGTGACATCCTCAACCTTTTCTTTGAGGAATTTGTTGAAGAGCATCTTATCCAGCCCACCTTCATCATGGATCATCCCATTGAGATTTCTCCTCTCACAAAGAAGAAGCCCGAGGATCCCGAATATGTTGAGCGTTTTGAGTTCTTTATGAACGGCTGGGAAATGGCAAACGCTTACTCCGAGCTCAATGACCCCATTGACCAGAGAGAGCGTTTCAGAGCTCAGGAAATACTTCTTTCCCAGGGCGATGAAGAAGCCAACACCACAGACGAAGATTTCCTTATGGCTCTCGAATACGGTATGCCCCCGACGGGCGGCATCGGCTTCGGCATAGACAGAATGTGTATGCTCCTCACCGATTCCCAGGCCATAAGAGACGTTCTCCTCTTCCCCACAATGAAGAGCCTTGACTGATATGAAAATTTCAGTGGTAATTGCCGCTTATAAAGGCGAAAAATATATTGCCGATCAGCTTCGTTCAATTCTGCCTCAGCTCGGTGAGGATGATGAAATAATCGTTTCCGACGATTATCCTCAGGGCCTTACCCGTGCTCAGGTGGAGCTTGTGAACGACAGGCGCATAAAATACATTGAGGGTCCCGCAAACGGGCTTACCGCAAACTTTGAGAACGCTTTGCGTGCGGCGCAGGGAGATATAATCTTTCTGTCCGACCAGGATGATGTGTGGATGCCCGACAAGGTAAGCAAGGTTCTCCCGCTTTTTGAAAACGGAAACGACCTCGTTCTGCACGACGCAAGAGTCACCGACGGTGAGCTCAGGCTCATAGCTCCCTCATATTTCGCCATTCACGGTTCAAATTCTTCATACTT
Source organism: Acutalibacteraceae bacterium (assembly GCA_045642725.1). Taxonomy (GTDB): domain Bacteria; phylum Bacillota; class Clostridia; order Oscillospirales; family Acutalibacteraceae; genus CAG-177. Next base: position 33,169 of record JAZUJJ010000103.1, on the reverse strand, counting down.
AAAAAACATACTGCGCAACTCTTTTGTCGGCTGCTGTATGGCATTCACAAAGCAGGTCGCCGAATCGGTCGTTCCCTTCCCCCGGGATATACCGATGCATGACTGGTGGATTGCCCTTGCCGCCATTAAAATGGGTTACAGGGTAAATCTGCTGAATGAACCCCTCATTCAGTGGCGCCGCCACAGCGAAAATGTCACCGGCGGAAAAACCACCCTTAAGCAAAAGATCAAATGGCGCGTTAAAATCATCAGCTATCTTATTCCCGTGCGCGGGGGTGCAGATGTACCCCACGGAAAGGATCAGTAACAAATGAATAAAAAGGTTACCGGCTGTATTGTCACCTATAACAATATGAGAACCATCGGCAAAGCCCTTGACACTCTTCTTGACTTTACAGCCTGCGACTTCCGCCTTTATGTAGTCGATAACGGCTCGACAGACGGAACGGTCGATTTTATAAGGCAAAATTATCCTTCGGTAACACTCATTGAAACCCACAATAACATTGGCTTCGGAGCAGGTCATAATTTTATTATGGACAAGCTTGATTCCGACTATCACGCCATAATCAACCCGGATATAATCATCCGTGACGATATTATCACCAATATGGCGGAATATCTTGAGGAGCACGGCGAAATCGGAATGCTTTCCCCGGAAATACGCTTTCCCGACGGAAGGCTTCAGATTCTCGGCAAAAAGCTTCCTCTTCCGAAATATCTTATTTCAAGCCGTTTAAGAGGCGACAAGCCCGGCAAAACTCTCAGCGAGTATGCCATGCTTGACCGTGACCTTACAAAGCCCGTTGAGATTCAGAACGCCACCGGCTGTTTCATGTTCATCCGCACGGAGCTTTTCAAGACACTCGGCGGCTTTGACAGCAGGTATTTTATGTATTTTGAGGACTGTGACCTGACAAGAAAGGTCAATGAGGTCAGCAAGGTCATTTATTATCCCGGCGCCACCGTTTACCACGAGTGGGGCAGAGAATCCAAAAAAGACCTTCACCTTATGCTTATTCAGATGCAGTCCATGCTGAGATACTATAAAAAATGGGGTCTTTCCGAAAAATAAGCTTCACGGAGGCCGTCAATGAAATATCTTAAGAATTTTTACAAATACAGAAACCTGATGTATGAAATCGTCAGGAAAAACATAAAGCTTCAGTACAGGGATTCCGTTCTGGGCGTTTTCTGGACTTTTCTCCAGCCGCTGCTCACCACCATCGTGCTTGTTTTCATTTTCGGAAATGTTTTCGGAAAGTCCAACACGGGTGTTGTGAACTACCCCATATACCTTCTCTGCGGCCGTCTGCTCTATGAATTCTATTCACAGTCAACAAAGCGTGCCATGCGCTCCATACGCAACAGCGCTTCGGTCATCAAAAAGGTATATGTGCCCAAATACATTTATCCCATTTCCAATGTTGCGGCAAACTTCATCACATTCCTTATTTCTCTGACGGTGCTTGCCTGCTTCATAATCTATTTCAAGGTCACGGGCAACAATCCGCCCCACCTGACAAAATATTTTGCTCTCGCTCCCATTCCGATTATCGTTCTTTTCATACTCAGCATCGGCGTGGGTCTCATTCTCTGCACCATGGATGTTTTCTTTAAGGATGTTGACTATCTTTATGAGGTTTTCTGTCTGCTCCTTTTCTATATGACACCCATTGTTTACAGAGTAAATTCCCTGCACATTTCAAACAAGTATTTTGATATGATTCTCAAAGCAAATCCTCTTTATTCAATTACGGAAATGTTCCGCTGCTGTGTTCTTTACGGAAGAATGATAGACATAAACCACCTGCTTTATTCTCTGGGTTTCGCTCTTGTTACCCTCTTTATCGGACTTTTTGTCTTCTATAAAAAGCAGGATAAATTCATCCTTCACATCTGATTGAAAGGATAATTTCTATGAGTAAACCGGCAATTGTCGTTGACAATATGAGCATGATGTTCAACCTTAACAAAGAAAAGGTTGACAACCTCAAGGAATATTTCATAAAGCTTATCACCCGCAAGCTCCATTTCACCGAATTCTGGGCACTTAAGGATATAAACCTGACGGTGGAAAAAGGTGACAGAGTCGGCGTTCTCGGCTTCAACGGAGCCGGCAAATCAACTCTGCTTAAAGTCATTGCAGGCGTTCTTAAGCCCACAAAGGGAAGCGTCACCGTCAACGGTGTTATCGCCCCCATGCTTGAGCTCGGAGCGGGCTTTGATATGAATTATTCCGGAAAAGAAAATATATTCCTTTACGGTGCCACAATGGGCTATTCCCGTAAATTCATTGAGCAGAAATACGACGAAATCGTTGCTTTTTCGGAGCTCAAGGATTTTATTGATGTTCCCGTCAAGAATTACTCCTCGGGTATGAGAGCGCGTCTCGGCTTTGCCATAGCCTCTGCCGTTGAGCCGGAAATTCTCATTCTTGATGAGGTGCTCTCCGTCGGCGACGCAAAATTCAGAAAGAAAAGCGAAAATAAAATTCTCTCGATGTTTGACAAGGGCGTAACCGTGCTCTTTGTTTCACACTCTGTTGACCAGGTTCTCAGCATCTGCAACAAAGCCATTATCCTCGACCACGGTCAGATAATCGCTCAGGGCTCTGCCGAGGAAATATGCAATAAATACAACGAAATGGTAAAGGGGAAATAATTATGGTTTTTGCAGCAATTCTTGCGGGCGGCAAAGGCAGCCGTATGGGCAACTCCGACACGCCGAAGCAGTATCTTGAGCTCGGCTCAAAGCCCATTATCATTCACACCGTTGAAAAATTCTTTGTAAACGAAAGAATTGACGAAATAATCGTGCTTTGCCCGAAGCCCTGGGTAGCCCACACCAGAGATCTTATAAAGAAATTCATTCCCGAAGGCAAAAAAATCACCGTTATCGAGGGCGGAGCCACAAGAAACGGCACCCTTGAAAATGCGATTGAATTCATAGAGAAAAACTGTGAAGTAAATGATGACACCATCATCGTCACTCACGATGCCGTGCGTCCCTTCCTCACTCACAGAATAATCAGCGAAAATATTGACGCTGCTGTTGAATACGGTGCCTGCGACACGGTAATACCCGCAACGGATACTATCGTGGAAAGTGCCGATTCAAGCTTCATCTCCAACATTCCCGACAGAAAAATGATGTATCAGGGTCAGACCCCTCAGTCCTTCCGTCTTAAGGAGCTCAGAGCGGTGCTTGATTCTCTCACGGAAGAAGAAAAAGACATCCTCACCGATGCCTGCAAGATATTCACGATAAAAAAGAAACCCGTCTATATGGTTGACGGCGAGGTTTTCAATATAAAAATCACTTATCCGTACGATATGAAGGTTGCCAACACCCTTCTGAAAGGTAAAGATCAGGATGATTAATCAGGTTTACAGACTTGTCAGCCCGGGCATGATAGATGTTGCCTGCACCGAGCCCGACCTTAAAAACAGTGTTCTGCTCAGGCCTCTGTATATGTCAATATGCAAGGCCGACCAGAGATATTATCTCGGCAACCGCAGCAAAGAAGCCCTTAAAGCAAAGCTGCCCATGGCTCTTATTCATGAATGCGTGGCAAAGGTTGTCTTTGACCCCACCGGGAGCTTCAAGCCCGGTGAAATCGTTGTTCCCGTTCCCAATACTCCGACCGAGGACGATGATATTATTGCGGAGAATTACCGCACATCAAGCCATTTCTGCTCCAGCGGATATGACGGCTTTCTGAGAGATTATGTTGACATCGGTGCCGACCGTCTTGTCAGGGTCCCCGACGGCCTTGACCTTAAGATTGCCTCATTTGCCGAGCTCATAAGTGTTGCGGTTCATGCCGTTTCAAGATTTGAAAAATTCTCACATTCCCGCCGTGAAGTCATAGGCGTATGGGGCGACGGAAACGTGGGCTTCATTACCGCTCTTATTCTCAGAGCTGTTTTTCCCGACGCAAAGCTTTATATTTTCGGCACGGTCTATGAAAAACTCGGCTATTTTGCCTTTGCCGACGAAACCTTTCATGTTGACCACATTCCTGCCGATCTGCGTGTTGACCACGCTTTTGAATGCGTCGGCGGCGAAGCTTCACGCTATGCCATTGCGCAGATAATCGACCATATAAATCCCGAGGGCTCCGTAGGCCTTATGGGCGTAAGCGAAAGCTTTATCGGCATCAACACAAGAATGGTGCTTGAAAAAGGTCTTTCTCTTTTCGGCTCAAGCAGAAGCGGCGTTAAGGATTTTGAGAGAACAATGGAAATTCTCAAAAACAATCCTACAATTCCCGCCTACCTCGAAAACCTTGTGGGTGCCGTAATGGATGTAAGAAATATTGAAGACATACATTCGGCTTTTGCCTCCGACATCAGCCGCAACTTCGGCAAAACAGTAATAAAATGGGAGAAATAACCCATGGAATATAAAATTTCCGTTATAATTCCCGCTTATAACAGCGCATCCACTCTGCCCGAGACACTTGATTGCCTTCTCGGGCAGTCTCTGCATAATGGGGTGGAAATCATACCCGTCAATGACGGCTCAAAGGACAACACGGCCGATGTTATAAGCAAATACGCATCAAAATATAATAACATTCATCCCGTATATAAAGAAAACGGCGGTGTTTCCTCCGCAAGAAATGCAGGTCTTGAAATCGCAGAGGGCAAATATGTGCTTTTTCTTGATGCAGACGATTTATTTAATAAGGATTGTCTGAATCTTCTTTGTGAAGCAATGGAAAAAGAAAACGCCGATGCTGCCGTGTTCCGCATTATGCGCTTCGGCTTCGGCGGAAACGAATACAATCCCATTGCCGACACCCTTGCCTCGGAAAAGGTCATTGACCCCTACGATAAAAGACTGATGTGGAATTATCTTGTGGGCAACAAATGTTACAGAACAGAGCTGCTGAAAAAACACGGCCTTCGTTTTCCGGCAACCCGTTACAGCGAAGACGGTGCTTTCTGGATGTCTTTCGTAATGAAAACTTTTCCGAAAATCATCGGTGTTTACGGGGCTGTTTCTCAGTACCGCCGCTCCGACCCTGCGGTTTACCGCTCCGTAACCCAGACCGTCAGGAAAGACCTCATTGAGGATTTCATCAAATCAACGGATATTATTACGCAGGCTGTCGAAAGCTCTTTTGATGATCCGCGCTGTAAATGCGAAAATAAAGAGGATTATCTCGGAGAGCTCAACTGCAAAAACTGTCATACCGTTCTCAATGAGTTTTACCGCCAGCTCTGGAGTGCCGATGAGGACACGCTGGATTTTATCGGTAAAATATATAATGAAAAATCGGCTTCACTTTCTGCCGGATATAAAAACAGACTCAAAAGTCTTGACCCCGATTTGTTTGAGCCTGTTTTCACCCATAAAGAATGTGCCGAAAAACCTTTTATCAGAATTGAATGTGCCCGGCCGACGGATGATTTTCTTCATTCCCTTTTCTGTCAGACAATGCCGCGTTTTTTGCTTGCATCCGATGAAGCCGGTGAATATAAGCGCTTTTGCAACACCTGCGGCAAAAAAGAACGAAAAGATATTTTCACCGTTAAATTCAGAGGCAAAAAGCCCATGGACCCGCGCATTCTCCGCCTGATTCTGCTTGTTCACAGAAATAAAAAGCTGAAATTTCTGCCGTCATTCATTATCAAGCACTGCGTTTTCGCCGCACTTAAAATCAAGGATATGAAAAACAAATGAAAAAACTCTTTTATTCTCTTTTCGCTTTATTTTTCAATATCAGCCGCATTCTGCCCGTAAAAAAAGGCAGGGTGGTGCTTCTTGCTCCCCACAGAGGCGGAAACCGTGATTCTCTCGGTCTGACAGGTGAATATTTCAAGAAAAAAGGCTTTGAAGTGCTGACCGTTGCAACATCACAGCTTGCTTCCCTTACCGGAGCGGCAGACTTTTTCATTAACGGTTCAAGAAAGCTCGCAACAGCGCAATATGTTTTTCTCAACGACAATTTCATGCCCATGGCTTCCCTTAATTTTTCGAAAAAAGCGGTTGTCACTCAGCTCTGGCACGCCGAGGGTGCTTTCAAAAAATTCGGTCTTCTTGCTCCCCTTTCCGAAGAAACGGCGGCAAGAGAGAAAAAATGCAGTGAAAAACTCACATACATCACCTGCACCTCCGAAAAGCTCATTCCCGTCTATGCCGGGGCTTTCGGAACGGATGAAAGCAAGGTCATCCCCATCGGTTCACCAAGGCTTGATTATCTTCTCGCCCGCCGTGATACCGATGCTCTGAGAATGGCCTTTGACGGTAAATATCCTCATTGCAGGGGCAAAAAGCTTGTTCTTTACGCTCCCACCTTCAGAGATGATCCGAAAAGAGATTCCGAAATACTTTCTCACCTTGATTCCGCTCTTTTTGAAAAAGAGCTCGGTGATGAATATGCCCTGCTTGTAAAGCTTCACCCTCAGATTCACACAAGCGTTTCCGGTGAAAACATAACCGATGTGACAAGCGAAGACATTGCCGACCTTACACTTATCTGTCATTCGGTCATAACGGATTATTCCTCTGTATGTATGGATTTTGCCCTGCTCTCAAAGCCCTGCATTTTCTATGCCTATGACCTTGATGAATATGAAAAAGAGCGTTCCTTCTGCTTCGGGTATGAGGATTATGCTCCCGGCCCCGTATTCAGAGATTTTGCCTGCGTCATTTCCGAAATAAAAAATCCCCGAAGCTCCGGGCGTGCCGAAAGCTTCAGGAAATTCAACTTTGATTATATTGATGACAAAAACACCGAAAGGCTTTACGATTTCATTGTTTCAGCCAATCCATGATTATGGCGACGACCCTTTCGGTGGAATGGCCGTCACAGGCACCGAGCTGTCCGCTGCGGAATTTTTCAATCCGCTGAACGGGCGGTTCTTTTTTTGCTCTGCGTACAGCTGTCAGAAGCCCGTCACCCTGCGTAACAAGCTCTCCGGGCAGATCATCGGGGAATTTAAGATAAAAAATGCGCTCATATTCCTTGTAATCGGGGCAATAAAAAACCGTTGGTATGCCGAGAAGGGCGGCATCGTGAACCGTTGAGGAATAATCGGTAACAAGCACATCCGCAGCAGCGGCAAGGGAAAGGGTGGATTCCTCGGTCATATCAATTACATTTTCATATTTACCGTCAATCATTTCATAATCAACAACGGGGTGACGGGAAAGGATGAAAATTTCGTTTTCTTCAAGCTCCGCGCTGAGCCCGGTCCAGTTTATACCCGGGTCGTAAACAACCTTTTCCCCCTGCTTTTCCCTGAATGTAGGGCAGTAAAGGTAAATGGTTTTTCCTTTTAATTCAGGATGCTTTTCGAAAAATTCACGGCGCATTCCGTCTGCGTTATTAATGAGATAGTCCGTTCTCGGCAGACCTATGGCAAGGCACTTATCTTCGCTTATGCCGAAAGCGCGGGCAAAATATTTTCTGCAATCCTCACCCGTAACCGCAACGGCATCATACTGTGAATGAGTGGCGATTTCCTCTTCTCTCGTCAGCTTGCTTTCAACATCAAGGCCGAAGCTCTTGAAGGCACCGCAGCCGTGCCATATCTGAAACAGCTTCTGGCCCTTACGCAGCTTGATTTTTCGCATATAGCGGCAGTAATCATCCGTAACGATGACCTTACTTGTCATAAGCCAATAGATTGCAAAGGGCTCCACTTTATAATTATGAGGAAGCTTACGGGCAAATATTTTTTTCGGATAATCAAGAGCATCGTAAACAGCCTTGCTGTTTTCAAGCAGTTTTCCGTCGGCTCTCACCGTAAAAAAAAGCACTCTGTCACGAACGGGGAAAACACGGCAAATCCTTATCCATATTCCGATAAAGAAATTTATCACCTTATCAACACGCTCGTGTGAAAAGATTTTGATAATAAACTGTTTCATTATTCTATCACCGTGTTTATTTTATCGCAAAATCACAAATAAAACAACATAATTTTTTTGTGCATTGAAATGTTCATATTTATATGATATTATAACATATATTATTTTATAAATTATTTCAGAGGTCAGATCATGGAAAAGAAAAAAGTCCTTCTCATAGTTAACCCCCGTTCAGGCAGAAATAAATCACGCGCCGCCACCTTTGACATCGTAAACCGTTTTGACGCTTCAAAATTTGATTTTACCGTCAAGACGACCACCTGCCAGGGCGACGCAACAAATATAGTCAAAAACTGCATTGCCGACAACGATATGGTTGTCTGCTGCGGCGGCGACGGAACCTTCAACGAAACCATCAACGGCGTTATGCAGCTTTCAAAAAGAGTACCCATCGGCTACATTCCCGCCGGCTCCACCAATGACCTTGCCTCTACCATAGGCCTTCCCACGGATATAGTCGAAGCAACGGAAATCATCAAAAGGGGCAACACAAACTCCTACGACATAGGCCTTTTCAACAACAAATTCTTCTCCTATGTTGCTTCCTTCGGCGCTGCTTCAAACCTTTCATATTCAACACCTCAGAGCCTTAAAAACGCTCTGGGTCACTCGGCATATATTCTCAACGGCCTTGTTATCAACCTGATACCCACTCTTAAAAGCGTAAAGCCCATTCACATCAGAATCGAGTATGACGGCGGAGTAATGGAGGATGATTTCTTCTTCGGCTCAATTTCCAACTCAACCTCCGTAGGCGGAATTTTCAAATTCAACAGAAGCGATGTAAAGCTTGATGACGGTAAATTTGAGGTCCTGCTTGTAAGAGGCATCAAAAATCCTCTTCAGTCCTTCGGCCTGCTCAGCAAGATACAGAAAAAAGAGTATGACGGCGAAAAAATCATTTATTTCAAGACCTCGACCCTCAAGCTCACCTTTGCCGAAGCAAAGCCCTGGACTCTTGACGGCGAATACGGCGGAGAGCATAAGGAAGTCCGTTTTGCCGCCCTCAACAAAGCCATTGACATTGTTTCCGGCCCCAATGATATGTTCATAGGTGACAGACCTGCCGTTTCCGAAGACGAAAAAGAAAAAGAAGCGGAAAAAGAGCCCGAAAATCCGGAAAAATAATATCTGTTTCTGAGCTTTGCACAAAAATCAATTCCGTTCACAGCAAAAAATTACAATCTGTGTAACCGACAAATAAACTTTAATGCCACCGACCTTCTTTCATAATTATGTCGGTGGCATATTTGAAATATGACAAAAGAGGTAAATTATGCTTCATCTTGTTTTTGCGGGTGTAGGCGGCGGTAAAACCACCCATGTTATGGAAAGAATAAAGGATTTTTCCGCAGGTGAAAACGAAAAAATAACCCTTATAGTTCCGGAACAGTACACATTTACCTGTGAAAAGAATATATTGAATTTCATTGGCCCTCACCGAAAGGCGGGGGTTGACATCATGTCCTTTACCGCCCTGGGCGAAAAGCTTCTCGGCAAGCCTGCACTTCATGACAGAAAAAGGCTGAGTGAAGCCTCTGCCGCCGTTCTCATGAGCATGGCTCTCGAAGAATGTGCCGATGAATTGCAGCTTTACCGCAAACATTATGACCGTCGTTCCACGGTTACGGATTTTCTTTCGCTTTCCTCCGAATTCAAGCAGAACGGCGTTTCCCCCGAAGCAGTGCTGTCAACGGCGGAAAAAATGGAAAACTGTCTGCTTAAAACAAAGCTTTGCGAAATAGCAAAGGTGCTTGACTGTTTTGACAAAAAGGTTGCCGAAAGCTTTTTCAATCCCGATGACCTGCTCACGGAGCTTCTCGGCACTGCCGCACTTGACGCCTATTTTACCGACAGAATAGTTTTCATTGATTCCTTCCGCGGCTTTACGGTAAGAGAATATGAAATAATCGAGCATATTCTCAGAAACGCCAAAGCGGTTTATGTTACCCTTTGCACATATGACCTTTCAAACTCCGACGATGTTACCGACCTTTTTGCAAAAACAAAAAACACAGCATCTCGTCTGCTTGAAATATCAAAAAATGCCGGCCTTAGCACACCGAAATTCCTTTATCTCTCCGGTAACAGCAAATATAACAATTTCCCGCCCCATTATGACAGGTATTCCTGCCCGGAGCTTGCTTTTCTTGAATCCGCTCTTTACTCCGACAAGGATAACAAATATGACGACGAATGTGAAAATATCACTCTCTGCCGTGCGGGCGATATTTACTCCGAGTGCGAATATGTAGCCGCAACCGCAAAAAAGCTCATTCGTGAAAACGGCTACCGCTGCCGAGATATTGCGGTAATAGCAAGAAATATTTCCGATTATGAGGCACCTCTGCGCTCGGCTCTTGACAAATGCGGGCTCGGCATTTTTGAGGATTACCGCAGACCTGCCGATGTTTCCCCGGTCATCAATATCATAAGTGCCGCCCTGTCCGTTGCCGCAGACGGCTTTTCAACCGACAGCATCATGCGCTATCTGAAAACCGGTCTCAGCGGTATGACCACCGAGGAAACGGCAGAGGTCGAAAATTACTGTTATCTCTGGCAGATAAGCGGAAATAAATGGTGTGAGGAATGGACTCAGAATCCCTCCGGCTTCGGTGAGGCAACACAAGCCGATCTTAAAGAGCTGAAAAGGCTTAACAGCCTCAGAGCAAAAATCGTTGACCCTCTGCTTGCCTTCAAAAACACACTTAAAGGCGGCATTGACGGAACGGCGGCGGTAAACGCTCTCTGGCATTTTACGGAAAAAGTGAATATTCCCGCAAATCTTCGTGCTTTTGCAAAGGAGCTTCATCTTTCCGGCGAAGAGGCCGCTGTGCTTGAGCTTGAAAGAATGTGGGAACTGCTGATAAATATGCTTGACGAGCTTGAAGTTCTCACGAGAGGCAAAAAAATCACGGCAAAAAAGCTTTCCTCAAGCCTTGAACTCATGCTTTCCGTTCAGACTGTCGGCAATCTGCCCCAGGGGCTTGACGAAATCGTTATCGGTTCTGCTGACAGAATGCGTATCAGCACCCCGAAGGTGGTTTTCATAATCGGTGCGAATGACGGAGTATTCCCTTATGTTTCAACAGGTTCCTCAACACTCACCGTCAAGGAAAGAGTAAGAATGGAGGAGCTCGGCATACACCTTTCCGAAACGGGAGAATGGCGTGTTGCCGACGAAAAGCTGATTGCCTATAACAGCGTTTGCTGTGCCCGTGACAGGCTTTTTGTCACCTGCAGTGAAAGAAGCGCCGGCGGAGATGCTCTTACGCCCTGCGAATTTTATCTGCGAATAAAACATCTTTTCACAAAATGTGTTGAAAATGATGCCGCCAGCCTCGGTGCGCTTTATTACTCCGAGGGGAAACAGCCCGCTTTTGAACAGCTCGCAAAATCAAAGCCCGGCGAATACCGTGAGGCGGCAGAGGACTATTTCAGAACAGACAAAAAATATTCCGGTATGCTCGTTTCTCTTCAGAGAGCGGCAGGCGGCAGAAACTTCCGTATTCTTGACAAAAAAACCGCCGCGGAGCTTTTCGGAAAGAATATGTTTATGTCCGCCACACGCATTGAACAATACTATAAATGCGCATTTTCCTACTATTGCCGCTACGGCCTTAAGCTTATGCCCCGTCAGACTGCGGAGCTTGACCCGATACAAAAAGGTAATGTCATCCACCATGTAATGGAAAAAATGCTGGCTTCACACTCAAAGGAAGAACTGCTCGGCATGAGCGAAGAGGAAGTTTTCAATAATGTGGCAGCCCTTATGGATGAATACCTTGCGGAGATACTTGACGGAGCACAGAGGGATGAAAGATTCCTTTATATATTTGAAAAGCTCAAACACGCCCTGAGCAATATCATGCTCAGACTCATTGAAGAATTTGCTCACAGCGATTTCGTTCCCGTGGATTTTGAGCTTCCCGTCGGAAACGAAGGAGAAATAGATGCCTACAAGCTTTCCGATGAATCCGGCTCCGTTTATCTGAGCGGAAAAATAGACCGTGTGGATATGGCAGAGCTTGACGGAAAGAAATATTTCCGCATCATCGACTATAAATCAAGCAAGCGAAGCTTCTCGCTCGGAGATGTGATGCAGGGCTTGAATATGCAGATGTTTGTCTATCTTTTCGCTCTCTGGAAAAACGGAGGCGAAAAATACGGCGACGGTCTTGCACCCGCAGGTGTGCTTTATTATAACGCCGGGGATGCTCCCGTTTCCGCAGGAAGAAACGAAACCGTTGAAGAAATAAGGAAAAAGAAAGCCGATGCAAAAACCATGACGGGCGTTGTTCTCAACGACCCGAGAGTAATAACTCTTATGGAGCACGGCGGCAGCGGAGTATATATCCCCGCAAAGCTTGATGCGGCAACGGGTAAAATTTCGGGAAGCTATATGAGCCTTAAAGCTCTTGAAAGACTTAAAGAAATTGCCGACAGACTCATACTTCAAATGGCGGGGCTTCTGCGCAGCGGAGAAATTGATGCTCTGCCCGTTTGCCCCACCGGAAAGGGTGCATCGTCAAGCCATTACGGTCATGTCTGCACCTACTGTGATTATAAAGCCGTCTGCGGCTACGAAGAGGATATTCCCGTAAAGGAATTTGTCTGTGTCAATACCGCAGAGGCAGTAAAAGTCCTTGAAGCCGATGAGGAAGGAGGCGAAGCAGAATGAAATGGACTCCTCAGCAGCAGCAGGCCATTGACGGCAGAAACGGAACAATGCTTGTCAGTGCCGCGGCAGGCTCCGGCAAAACCGCCGTCCTTGTTGAAAGAGTGATGCAGCGCCTTTGCGACAAGGAACACCCCTGCGGCATAGAAAATCTGCTTATCGTCACCTTCACAAAAGCGGCGGCGGCACAGATGAAAGATAAAATTTCCGCAAAGCTCAGCGAAAAAACGGCACTTGAGCCGGACAACAAATCACTGCGTCTTTGCAAAATGATGCTTCCCTACGCAAATATATGCACAATAGATTCTTTCTGCGTAAACCTTGTCAGAGATAATTTTCACTCTCTCGACATCTCACCGGATTTTTCGATTCTTGACGAGGGAAGCGAACTTAAAATACTCAAAAACAAGGCCATGCTTCAGGTCATAAATGACTTTCACCGTGACAGAGCCGAGGACTTCACCCGCCTTAATAATGTGCTTAACGGCGGCTCCGATGACCGTAACCTTATATCAGCGGTGGAGCAGCTTTATGAGCTTGCCATGGCAAACATCTTTCCCGATTACTGGCTTGACGAGCTGTGCAGAAAATATGATGACCCGCAGCCGCCCGAAAGCACGGTCTGGGGAAAAATAATTCTCAAAGAAACAAAAAACATCATAAACGAAGCCTACGGCAAATGCCTTTATTGCCTTGAGCTTGCTGACAGCGACCCTGCCGTTAAGCTCAGCTACGGCGACGCGCTTATGAATGACAAAATCATTATCGAAAATTATCTCTCCGTTTTTGAAAACGGCGGCTGGGACGAAATTTTTGAAGCGGCGCAAAAATTATCCTTCGGCAGTATCGGCAGAATCAAAGGCGATTATGACCCCGCAATAAAAGAAACGGTTTCCGCCACAAGAAAGACTTACGCCGCAAAGGATGCGCTCAGCGGTGCCCTGTGCAAAAACTACATTTCCGAAGCGGACCATTTTGCCGATATGGCAATACTTGCCCCTACCGTCAGAACTCTTGTTGATACGGTCAAAGCTTACAAGGCCTGCCTTGATGAGCTGAAAAAAGAAGCCAACGGTTACGGCTTCGGAGATATTCTTCATTTTACTCTTGACCTGCTTGTTTCAAACGAAAACGGAAAACCCGTGAGAAAAGAGCTTGCAAAGGAGCTCGGTAAGAACTATGAAGAGATACTTGTTGACGAGTATCAGGATGTGAGCCGTGCTCAGGATGCCGTTTTCTTTGCTCTTTCCCGTGATGATACCAACCGTTTCATGGTCGGTGATGTCAAGCAAAGCATTTACAGCTTCCGTCAGGCCATGCCGGAGGTTTTCACGGACCTGAGAAAAAGCATGACCGCCTTTGACGGAATGAATTACCCTGCCACCGTCACTCTCGGCAACAATTTCAGAAGCAGAAAAGGAATCACGGAAACCGTAAATTTCATTTTCTCCCGTCTGATGACCGAGGAATCCGGTGACATTGACTACAACGAAAATGAGTATCTTTATTGCTCCGCGCCCTACCCCGAAAGAGATGAACCCGACACCGAGGTCTGCCTCATAGAAACCGAAAGCGAAAATTATCTTAAAGCTCAGGCAAATTACATTGCCGATTACATAAAAAAATCCGTTTCGTCCGGAATGACAGTGACCGACGGTGACAAGCAGAGAAAAGCCGAATACAGAGATTTCTGTATTCTTCTGCGCAAGGTTTCCGGCGGCGTTGCTGGTGTTTATGCAGAGGCACTTGAAAACGCAGGGATTCCCGTTGTGGCATCCTCTGATGAACCTTTCCTGCTGTCACCCGAAATAGCATTTATGACATCTTTGCTTAAGGTCATTGACAACCCCGTGGATGACATTCCTCTTTCTGCCGTTCTGCTCTCTCCCGCCTTCGGATTCACTCCCGACGACCTTGCCGAAATGAGAATCGCCGAGCGTGAAGCTTCATTCTATTCCTGCGTTGTCAAGTCGGCAAAAAGCGGAAACGAAAAAGCCGCCGCATTCATTGATAAGCTTGAAAAAATGCGCCGTATCTCCGTAACGCTTTCCGCCGGGGAATTTACCGCAAGAATAATTGACGAAATCGGTTACAGAGCCATTGTTTCCGCTATGAAGAACGGCGAAGACAGGGTAAGAAATCTCAACTCCTTTATTGATGTTGCCGCCCGCTATGAGGTAAACGGCACAAAAGGCGTTTCGGGCTTTGTCCGTTTTCTTGACAAGCTTGCCGACAAGGAAGCCGTCAAGGCAGAGCCCAAAAAGACGGACGCCGCAAATGCGGTCAGAATCATGTCCGTTCACAAAAGCAAGGGCCTTGAATTTCCCGTTGTGTTCCTTGCAAACTGCGAAAAGAAAAACAATGACCAGTCACTTAAATCTCCTTTCATTATCGGCAAAAAATGCGGAGCAGGCATTAAATGTATATCGGGAGAAGCGATTTATGATACCCTGCCCCACTGTGCTGCCGCAATCGAAAGCAGAAACAGCAGTCACTCCGAAGAGCTCCGCGTGCTTTATGTTGCACTGACAAGAGCAAAGGAAAAAACAGTAATTCTTGCCTCTGCCGAAGATTGGAGCAAAAGCCTTCAGAAGCTCGGCACCGGATGCCTTATAAAAGGCGGCTCCGATGCTTACCGTATAATAAAGCTCGGCAGCTTTGCCGAATATATACTCTATACTCTTATCCGTCATCCGGATGCTCACGCTCTGCGCAAGGCGGCAGGGCTGACTTCAAAAATACACGAGCCCTGTGAAACCCGTCTGAAAGCGGAAATCATAACCGGAAATGCGCAGGCCCCGGAAAGAGAAGAAGAAACAGCCGATTTCGAGGTCAGTGATGAACTGAGAAAAGAAATCAAAGACCGCCTTGACTTTGTTTATCCTTACGATGAGCTGAAAAGCGTGGTCGCAAAACGAATTGCCTCCGATATGGACGGTGAAGCATTTAACGAAGAATATTTCGCCTCGGAAAAGCCTGCCTTTGCAAGCAGAGATAAGCTCACCCCCGCCCAGAGAGGTGTTGCCACTCACCGCTTCATGCAGTTTTCCGATTATCACAGAGTTAAATCTGATTTTGAGGCGGAGCTTAATCGCCTTGTTAATGAAGAAATGCTCACCGAAGCAGAAGCAAAAGCCGTTGACCCGCTTGCCATAAAAACATTCTTTGAAAGCGGACTTGCCGACAGAATTCTGTCTGCCGAAAAGGTTTTCAAGGAATATGCATTCACGATTTCCCTGCCTGTGAGCGACCTCTATACGGATATTCCCGCCGAAAAGCTGGAAAATGAAGTTATCATTGTTGAGGGCGTTGTTGACTGTGCTTTTGTTGAAGACGGAAAGCTTGTCATTGTTGATTATAAAACAGACAGAGCCGCTTGTGCCGAAGAGCTTACCGAAAAATATTCATCTCAGCTCGGCATTTACCGCAAATGCCTTTCAATGGTGCTGAATATGCCCGTTAAGGAAACCGTCATATATTCCTTCCGTCTGGGCACGGAAATCATTCTATAATTTACATTTTATTCATCAATTACCGCTGCTGTTTATATTAAAATAAAGTAAATATATTTTCGGATGGTGAGAGTCATTTTAGGATATGTGAAAGCCTGCAGGGATGAAATGAAAATGCGTGATTTTGAAATTTACCGCGGCATTTACTGCTCCCTTTGCAATGCACTGAGCCGGAATTATTCACCCATTGCCCGCCTCCTCTTAAGCTATGACTTCGCCTTTGCCGCTCTTCTTCGCCTTGCGGTCGGAGCCGCGCCCTGCACCTTCAATCAAAAGCGCTGTCCTCTCGACCCGCTGAAAAAATGCTGGTTCTGTGACGACCGGGCACAAACAGACCTTTGTGCCCACGCCACCGTAATCATCTGCTACTATAAGCTTCTCGATGACCTGCACGACAAAGGCATTTTTTCAAAAATAAGAGCCGCCCTCGCTTTCCCGATAATTTCTCTTATGCACAAAAAAGCGGTAAAGCTTGCCCCCGGAATCCAAGCCGTAATTTCCGCCGAAATGACAAGGCAAGCCGGAATTGAAGCCGGAAATGCTTCTCTTGATGAAGCCGCCGACCCTTCCGCCTCGGCTCTCGGCAAGCTGTTGAGCATGGGATATGAAAACGAAGAAAAAGAGCTCATGTTCAGACTCGGCTATATGCTCGGCAGATATATTTATATTCTCGATGCCGCCGATGACCTGAACCGGGATATTAAAAGCGGAAATTTCAACCCCTTTGCCCGTGAATTTTCTTCCTTGAAAACCGAAAATGAAAAAAGAAAATTTGCAGAGCACGCCGCAGGTATTCTCGAGCTTACCCGCGCCGCGGTTTTTGAAGCAAAAGACGCAATAAAAATAAACAGATTTGATGAAATAGCCGAAAATATACTTCTGCACGGCCTTGATGTCAGCACGGCAAAAGTTCTCGGCAAATATACGGGTGAAAGCACGCAGACACGCACTTTCACCGTTGAATGAGGTGAAGCAATGAATGACCCTTATATAGTTCTCGGTATTCCCTCCGGTGCATCAATGGACCAGGTCAACGCCGCTTACCGTGAGCTTTCACGAAGGTACAGCGAACAGAATATGACTGAAAAGCTTCGTGAGCTTGACGAGGCTTATGATGCCATTGCCATGAGAGCCACGGGCTCATACGGAAGTCAGACCTTTGTTTCCGTTGATTACACGGATGTCAGGCAAAAAATCAAATACAATCAGCTTGAGGATGCGCTGACCATTCTGAACGGGATTCCCGATTCCTCAAAAAATGCGGAATGGTATTATCTCATGGGTCAGGTCTGTCAGAAAAAAGGCTGGCTTGAAGATGCGGCAAAGAATTTTTCCGCCGCCAGCGCAATGGAGCCGGACAATACGCTTTATGCCTCAGCCTGCGAGGGCATCAACCGTGCCCGTAACGGCGGCTACCGCGTGAACAGAGAAAAAAACAACTCTTCGGGAAGCGGATGCTCATTCTGCAAAATCTGCACCGGGCTTATCTGTGCCGATTCCTGCTGTGAATGCTTCGGCGGTGACATAATTCCCTGCTGTTGAGGTAAAATATGAAACAAAGCTCAAAATGCGCCATCGGCGGCATTGTTGCCGCTCTTTCACTTGTGCTGATGATTTCGGTGGCGGTAATACCGTTTATGACCTATGCCCTGCCCGCCGTTGCGGGAGCACTTATGGTCTTTGTCGTTACGGAAATAAATAAAAAATGGGCCGTGGGCGTTTACGCCTGCGTTGCAATACTCGGTATATTCCTTGTTCCCGACAAGGAGGTTGCCGTTATGTATCTTGCTTTCTTCGGCTATTATCCAATACTTAAAGCCGTAATTGAAGCAAAGCTGTCAGCCGCTGTCGGATGGGTGCTTAAAATACTTTCTTTTCTTGTTACCATAGTTATCGCTTACTTCCTGATGATAAAGCTTATGGGCCTCACCATTGACGAAATGGATACCTTCGGCGTAATGGCCATTCCGCTTTTGCTCGGAATGGGGACCTTTGCCTTCATCTTTTATGATATAGCTCTTTCAAAGCTGGTCCTTATTTATTCATTAAGATGGCGAAAATACTTCAAAAGATACTTCAAATAATTAACTTTTTATATATATTATATGTTGTTTTTTTCTTTTATTATTGATATAATTAAACGATATTATTTTTACCTGACCGAGCGAGAATAATCCGAACTCATTCGGACTTATCGTCACCCGGTTACAGAATGGAGAATCCGTAAAATGAAGAAAAACGTTAATATCGGTGTTATCGGTTTGAGCGGACGCGGCCACGGTATGCTCGGAGAGCTTCTTGATGTTGAGGGTGTAAGAGTACCCGCCGTCTGCGATAAATATGAAGACCGTGCTCTCAGAGGTCAGAAAAGGGTTGAGGAAGAAGCGGGTTACACCCCCGATGTTTATCTTGACTATAAAGAGCTTCTTGCAAGAGATGACCTTGACGCAGTTATGATAAGCACCACATGGATAACCCATGCCCGCATTGCCATTGACGCCATGAAGGCCGGCAAGCACGCCGCCATTGAGGTCGGCGGTGCCGCAAGCATTGAAGAATGCTGGCAGCTCGTCAGAACAAGTGAAGAGACCGGCAAATTCTGCATGCTGCTCGAAAACTGCTGCTATGACAGAAACGAAATGGCACTTTTCAACATGGTTAAGCAGGGTCTTTTCGGTGAGCTTGTTCATATGCAGGGCGGTTATCAGCACGACCTTCGTGAAGAAATCTGCCTCGGCAGAGAAAACCGTCACGGCAGACTTTTCAACTTCCAGCACAGAAACGGTGAGCTTTATCCCACCCATCAGCTCGGCCCCATTTCAAAAGTTCTCTCCATTAACAGAGGAAACAGATACCTTTCCCTTGTTTCCATGGCTTCAAAATCCAGAGGTCTCAATGTCTGGATGAAGGAAAACAAAGGCGAGGATTACGATATAGCAAACTATCCCTTCAATCAGGGCGATGTTGTTACCACCATGATCAAATGCGCCAACGGCGAAACCGTTGTGCTCACTCACGACTGCTCTTCACCCAGAGCCTATTCAAGAGCATACCGCATTCAGGGCACAAAGGGCATCTATATGGAAGACGGCAACCGCATCCATATTGAAGGTGTTACCGAAAACACAAACGGCTGGATGGACAGTTGGGATGATTTTGATTCATTCCGTGAAAAATATGAACATCCCCTCTGGCAGAAATATACCGTTGACGGTGTTCACGGCGGTCACGGCGGCATGGACTTCCTTGTGCTCAATGCCTTTGCCGAAGCCGTAAAGGTCGGCGGACAGCCTCCCATTGATGTTTATGATACAGCCACCTGGATGGCTGTAACCTGCCTCAGCGAGCAGTCAATCGCTCTGGGCAGTCACCCCGTTGCCTTCCCCGATTTCACAAACGGTATGTGGATAGACAGAGAACCTTACAGACGCGGTATGTACTGCCTTGAAGAGGTTTGCACAGATTATTTCGAAAAAACAGAAAACAAAGAGGATAAAGAGGTATAAAATGAAATATTATATAGGCGTTGACGGCGGCGGAACAAAAACCGCATTTGCCCTTTTTGATGAAAAGAAAAATATGCTGGCGGTTCACGAGGGCCCCGGAAGCAATCACGAAAATCTTGACAACGGTTTCCTTGAAGCCAGCGGAATAATTCTCGACGGAATAAAAGAGCTCTGCGATAAAGCGGGCATCGGTCTTGATGATATTTCCTTTACCCTCATGGGTCTTGCAGGCATTGACCACCCTTATCAGCATGACAAGATGTGTGCTCTGCTCAAAGACGGCGGCCTTGAAAAATTTGAAGTTTACAATGACGGCTTTATCGTTGTCAAAGCAGGCTCTCAGTCAGGGGCTGCCATCGGCTACAACTGCGGCACCGGCGTTTGCTGCAACGGTATTGACTCCGACGGCAAAATGCTTCAGCTCATGGGTCTCGGCGAATTCAGCGGTGACATTTCCGGCGGAGAAAACATCCTCTGCAAGGCTTTCCAGCTTGTTTATGATGAGCTTTATCTCGGCATGGAAAAGACTCTCATCACCGAAATGGTAATGAAAGAATTCGGTCTTGAAAAAAGAGAGCAGCTCCTCGGCCTCATTGAGAAAATCGAAGGCCCCGGAAGCGGTAAATATATCCGCGCAATCATCAGCTTCTTCTTTGAAGCAGCAAAGCAGGGCGACAAGCCCGCTCTTGCCTACTGCGAGCAGATGGCTGAGAGAGGCGCACGCTCAATTTCTGCTCTTGCTTCACAGCTCAATTTTGCGGGAGATGAGGTTGAAGTTGTTCTTTCCGGTTCAATCAATGCAAAGCTTGATAATAAGCCTTATCTTGATATGCTTCTTGAAAAGGCACAGGCTTACAGCGGCAGAAAGCTTAAATTCATTAAGCTCACCGCTCTGCCCGTTACAGGCTGCATCAACTGGATCATGCAGGAATTTGTAAATAATTGACATAGGAGTTGACTTATTATGAAAGAAATCACATTGGCAGTCATCGGCTCCGGCAGCACCTACTGCCCCGAACTCATTGACGGATTCCTCAAAGCTCAGGATTCTCTCAAGCTTAAGAAAATATCCTTTATGGATATTGATGACAGAAAGAGAACCATCGTCGGTAATCTCTGCATCCGTATGCTCAAGGCAGCAGGCGTTGAATGCGAAACCGTTCTCACCGACGACCTCGACACAGCTCTCAAGGGTGCGGATTTCGTTGTCACTCAGATAAGAGTCGGCAAGCTTCCCGCAAGATACCTCGACGAAACCATTCCTCTTAAATACGGCCTTATCGGTCAGGAAACAACAGGTATCGGCGGCTTCTTCAAGGCTCAGAGAACAATTCCCGTAATCAAAAATATATGCGACAGAATTGAAGCCATCTGCCCCGATGCATGGCTCATCAACTTCACAAATCCCTCCGGCATCATCACCGAGTTCGTTCTCAACAACACAAATGTAAAGTGCATCGGTCTCTGCAATGTTCCCATTGATATGATTGATGACACCAAAGAAGATGTCGGCGAAGATATGGAATATACCTATGTCGGCCTCAATCACCTGAGCTGGTTCACCTCCGTAAGACTTCACGGAGAAGAGCTCATTGACAAGCTCATCAACGAAGGCTTTACCCCCAAGGTAATGGCAAACATCAAGGATGACGGTTTCTCACTTGAAACCCTCAAAGCCATTCATGCAATTCCTTCCTCATACCTTCAGTATTATTATTGCAGAAATGCAAAGCTGGAGCATCTTCTCGGCGGCGACAAGAGCAGAGCTCAGGTCTGCATGGAAATCGAAGAAGATCTGCTTGAAATGTACTCGGACGAAGGCCTTTATGTAAAGCCCGCTCTTCTTGACCAGAGAGGCGGTCACAAGTATTCACTTGTTGCCGTAAACCTTATCAATGCCATTGCCAATGATGTAAACGATGTTCAGGTTGTAAACATCAAAAACGGCAATACCCTGCCCTTCCTTAAGCCCGACGATGTTATCGAGGTTGCCGCAAGAGTAGGCAAGAACGGCGCCGTTGCCGTTCCCGTAGGTGAGGTTACAAATGACCATATTATCGGTCTTATGAGCGTTGTCAAGAAATATGAAAACCTTACCGTTAAGGCCGCAAGAGACGGCGACGAAGAAGCAGCCCTCAACGCTCTTCTTATCCATCCTCTTGTAGGTGACTGGGAAAAAGCTTCAAAATGCTTCAATGAAATGAAAGAAGCTCATAAGCAGTACCTTCCCCAGTATTTCAAAAACTAAAAGTATAAAACCGGAGCTGTTGTGCTTAGCGCAGCAGCTCCGGTTTGCTTTTATTTATTATTGACCCATATATACATATATGCTAAAATATAGAAAAATACCAAAGGAGTGTTTTTTATGTTAAAGGTCGGTATTATCGGAAACGGCGGCATCAGTCATTGCCACGCTGACGGCTACAAGGCTCTCGGAGACAGAGTTGAAATTGCGGCCTGCTGTGATATTGATGTTGAAAAAGCCGAAAAATTCGCAAAGGAATACGATATTCCCAAATTTTATGATAACTGCTATGATATGCTGAAGGACAATGACCTTGATCTTGTCAGTGTCTGCACCTGGAACAGTGCTCATGCAGAGTGCACGATTGCCGCTCTCAATGCCGGCTGTAATGTAATCTGTGAAAAGCCCATGGCAATGAGTGCCGCCGAGGGCCGTGAAATGAAAGCGGCAGCGGAAAAGAACGGCAAGTTGCTTATGATAGGCTTTGTCAGAAGACACGGCAACGATGCGGCGGCAGCAAAGGATTTTGTTGAAAAAGGCTTCCTCGGCGATATTTATTATGCAAAGGCCAGTTATCTGCGCCGCTGCGGCTTCCCCGGCGGCTGGTTCGGTGACAAATCCCGCTCCGGCGGCGGTCCCCTTATCGACCTCGGCGTTCATATAATCGACCTTTCAAGATATATCATGGGCAACCCGAAACCAGTAACGGTTTTCGGTGCCACCTTTGATAAAATAGGTGCGAGAAGTCACATCAAGACCTCCGGCTGGGCATCGGAAACAAAGGTTGAGGAACCGATATTTACGGTTGAGGACCTTGCCACCGCAATGATTCGCTTTGACAACGGCGCCGTCTTACAGGTTGAGGCAAGCTTCAATCTGAATATGGGCAACAAAGCAAACTCCATTGAGTTTTTCGGTGACAAATCGGGCCTCACCCTTGACCCCTTTGAACTTCATACGGAGTGTAATAACAGACTCGCCGACATAACCGTTCACGGCAAAAACGATTTCGATTTCAGCAGAGATTTTCACAGAGAAATCAAAAATTTCGTTGACGCCGTTGAAGGAAAAGCCGAATGTATCGCCACCGCAGACGACGGAATCAAGCTTATGCAGATACTTGATGCGGTTTATGAATCAAGCCGCACGGGAAAATCCGTTGATATTTCGGAATAATGATTATCATACTTGACTTTTTTGCGCTTTTATTGTAAATTAAAGAAGCAAATCCATTATAAAAAGGAGCAGACAAAAATGAAAAAACTCTTAGCAATCGTTCTCGTTCTTGCCATGGTTCTCGCTTTTGCAGCCTGCGGCGGCAAAACAGAAGATGTAACCACAACCGAAGCAACAGAAGCTACCGAAACCGAAGCAACACAGGCAACGGAAGCAACAGAAGCTACCACCGAAGCAACAACAGAAACCACCACCGAAACAACAACAGAAGCAACAACAGTAGAAGAAAAAGACAAGCTTCCCGAAACAAAGGAAGAAATCCTTGCCGCATACACAAAGGTTATGAATCAGGCCAAGGCTGACAAGCCCGGCTTCACAAAGATTCAGTATCAGGAGCTTCCCGATGACGCCGATTCAAGAGTTATCGCCAAGGGCGGAAGCCTTGTTGAAACCGCTCTCAAGGTTGCCGGAAACTTCATGACCACAGAAAAGGACGCAAAGGCTGACCCCGAGCATAAGGATAAGGGCAGCGATATGCACTCCTGGCCTCTTTATGACAACGACAAGTACGGCTGTCTTCTTACCGATGCAAGCTTCCTTAAGAGTGCAAAGGCAGAGAAGCTTTCCGACGGTCAGATCAAGCTTACACTTGTTACCGGCAGTGAAAAGAACCCCGAGCCCGCAAAGAATAATTCCACTTCTCCCAGCAAGACCGGCGGTATCGCAGGCGTTCTTGCCACAAGTGAAATAGATGACGCTCTCAGCGGCGGTATCGTTTCCGCTGTTTTCAAGGATGTAACTTACAGCCTTGTTTATCATGACTGCGTATGCACCGTAACCTATGACCCCGAGACTCTCAAGGTTTCCGATGTTGAACAGACCACAAAGGTTACAATCAGCGGTGCCGCAAAGGCAGTTGCAATTCCTCTTGATATTACCAAGCAGGAGCTTATTGACCACTCCCACCTTTATGACATTGTATATTAATTAAATACCTACCTTAAAAAGTAATCGGGCATTCGCCGAAAAGCGAACGCCCGATATTTTTATTATATTTTCTTCTCTGCTGCCGCCGTCTTTTCGTCCGGGCAATGACCGTCAACATATATTCCGTAATTGCCGCCGAAAAGTTTTTTCGTTCCGTCAAAATCAAAGAGCATAAAATCATCTTCGCCGAGTTCAAAGGAAACAACGGCTTTTTCGCCGGATTTAAGGTGAATACGCTTAAAGCGTTTTAATCTGTATTTCGGCTGATTTTCAAGCCCTGCACTGTCAATATAAAGCTGAACGACTTCATCGGAATCATATTCCCCTTTGTTTTCAATTGTCACACTGACGGTATTTCCGTTTAATTCAAGCCCCGAATATTCAAATTCAGTATAGGAAAGGCCGAAGCCGAATTCATACATGGGCTTGATTTTGCGGTACATATATGTTCTGCCGTTTTCGTTTTCGTAATCATCAAAGGGCGGCAGATCCACGGTGCTTTCCGGGAAGCCGAGAGGTAATCTGCCCGACGGTGATACATTGCCGAAAAGAATATCCGCAAGGGCATCTCCTCCCCTTTCACCGGGATACCAGGCTTCAAGAATCGCTCTGCTCATTTTTTCCGGCTCTTTAAGTGCAAGAGCACTGCCGTTTTCAAGCACAAGAATAATATTCTTATTGACGGCATAAAGCTTTTTGAGAAGTCTTATCTGCTCCGGCGGAAGCTCAAGCTCGGTTTTATCCTTTCCTTCGCTTTCATATTCAATGCCGAGGCCGAGAACGGCAACCACAATATCGGCCTTTTTTGCTTCTTCGACTTCAAAAATAAACTCTTCGCTTTCTTTCTCGTCGGGAGTTATCCATTGAAGTTTGACCGAAGGTTCTCCTGCCAGGCCCGAATATCTGACCGTGAACGGCAGGCGTTCACCTTTTTTGAGATAAATTTCCTCGCCGCTGTATTCCTCACCGTCAATGACAAGCTTCGGAGGCATACATTCGGGATAACCCTTTGCGGAAACTCTGAAGCTGTATTTTCCGCTTATTGGAGCGGAAATGCTGCTGCGGAAAATGCAGGAAAATTCATCCGTTGTTATCAGCGGGTCGGGAAAACGGTCAAGCCAGGTATAGTTTACGGCCTCATCGATTCTTTTATGCGGAATGCCGTTAAAACGGCCGTTGTCATAAAAGCTCGCTTCAATACCGCAGCTTCCGTCATCAAGGCAATAATTGAATAAGGGTACATCTGTAAATGCGCTGCTCGCTCTGACATAATCCCATCTTACATAATTCACATTGCCGCGGCAAACCTTTTTAATACCTTCAAGAGGTGAAACCGGATGATTTTTCGGCTTACCCGAATAATCGCCGAACTGACACCTTGCGGCATTGTTGCCGACAACAAGAATATCGGCATCCTTTTTCAGCGGCAAAATACCGTCATTCTTAAGAAGCACCATTGATTTTACCGCCGAATCATAGGCAAGGGCAGAATGCTTTTCACAGCCGATAATATCGGTCGTAAGCTCTTCAAAAGGCTGTTTTTCTTCAAATTGACCTGCTTTTATTCTTGCAGTAAGCACTCTGACAGCCGCTTCGTCAATTCTTGCTTCGGTCACTTTTCCGTCATTAAGCTGTTTTTCAAGACATTTTGCGTATAACTGTGCTCCGCATTCAAGGTCAACGCCTGCATTCAGTGCGGCTCCTGCGGCATCCTCCTGCGTGTTCTGAGTTTTATGACGGTCATAAAGTCTTTCGATTGCACCGCAATCTGAAACAACATAGCCGTCAAAGCCCCATTCGCCGCGCAGAATATCCGTAAGCAAACGCTTGTTTTCGTGACAGGGAATGCCGTTGATGGCATTATATGCCCCCATAATTGCTTCCGGATGGCCCTCCTGAACTGCCATTCTGAAAGGCTCAAGATGATATTCGCGCAGAGTTTTTTCACTCATTTTTGCGTTGCAGGAAAATCTGTTATGCTCTTCGTTATTTGCAGTAAAATGCTTCGGAGTTGCAACGGCTTTCAGATATTTTTCGTCAGAGCCCTGCAAACCTCTGACAAAAGCGGCACCGTTTTTGCCTGCAAGATACGGGTCCTCGCCGTAGGTTTCTGCCGTTCTGCCCCAGCGTGGGTCACGGGCAAGGTTAAGGTCAGGCGACCAGAAGGTAAGCAAACCGTTATATCTGCCCTCAAATTCACGCTCGTCAAGGCCATCGAAGCATTTGCCGTTATATCTGCCTCTGGATTCATCCGAAATCGCATCGGCTATAACGCCGAGAAGCTCGTCGTCAAACATTGCGCCAAACGCTATCGCCTGGGGAAACACGGTAAAACTGCCCGGTCTGACAATTCCGTGAAGAGCTTCATTTCCGTGGTAATACTTAGGTATGCCGAGACGCTCATTTGCGGGTGAAGTGTCAATAATTATCTGCAATTTTTCTTTGAGAGTCATTTTGCCCACGAGCTCTCGGGCTTTTTTCTTTATTTCGTCAGTTGTTTTCATTTGTTTTACCTCAGTCGAAAATATTGAGTTTACGCAGTATTTTGTTTATGACGGGCAAGATTGCCGACTGCTGCTGAACGGATTTCGGCATATTTCCCTTTTCGGAGAACCACCAGGTAGGTCTGACGGTAAAATCGGGTGCTGCATCCGTAAATCTTACTCCGCCGCCCTCACTCAAAAATTCAATGCCGTAATCTCTCATATCGTTATACAGCTTTTCAGCTTCTTTTTCGGGGTCATTCTTAAAGCTGAACCAGTTATATTCACCGGCAAAGGTACCGCACTTGAAAAATCTCCAGCTAATTGAAACGCCCTCAAGGCGGTTTGCTTCATCTTCACTGAGTTTTTTGCTTTGGGCTTTTTCCATTATCTTGTTCAGCTTTTTGATTTCTCTTTCAGACAAAGCCGAATGGTTTTCAAGAGCTTCGCCGCCGTCCTGACAGGTCATGTGAGCAAAACTGAAAGCCAGGGGCTTATAGCCCTTGATGTACTTTTCAAACTTATTTATAAACTCAACAACATCTTCCCCTGCCGCGCCGTAATAGGCATTGCAGAACTCGGAAATATGTCTTTCTATGTCCGTGTCGGGGTTCCAGAGAAGCTTAAGCACAAGATAAGTTTTCAGATCGTGAAATTCGGCGGGAACCATATCTTCGCCGCATCCGTTATCAAAAACAGAAATAACATTATTATCACGGAAATACTGATACCTTTTCTGCAAGGTCGTTATATTGGGGAACAGAGCATAATAATACTGAAAATCCGTGCTGTAATTCCACATATAAATGCTGTCTGTCAGCTTTGCCCAGCCCTTGACGGCCTTATCGAATTTTTCATTTTCCCTGCAGCCGGATTCATCAAAATCATGAAGCACACATCCGTTGATCGGGCACATACGGATTACTATTCCGTCTGAAATTTCAAGATTTTCGGGAGGAACAAGTGAATCCTGGTATGCGAGGGTTTCAAAACGGGCATCGGGATATTTTTCTCTGACTTTTTCGGCAACTCTGTTGACAAAATTTATCATGGATGCGGAATCCGTATTGCCGTGAGCCTTGTTGAAGGCTTTGCACTTTTCGCACTGACAAAAAGACATTCCGTCATTCTGTGAAACGCTGAAAACATTATTGTACCGTGAGAAATAATTCATTGCGTAATCAACAACGAGCTGAAGAACATCATCATTTGAAAGACAGGGCTGACGGTTAAGACTGCGGTTGCCTTTATCGTCACAGCCGAAGTATTCCGGATGTTCGTCAAACATATTACGCAGAATTATCCATTGAAGCGAATGTACGGTATTCACACAGTATTCCGACGGACTGCCGCCCATGTCATCACCGATATATGCCATATAGCTGTGAAGCTTGTGCTTCACACAGAAATCCGCATATTTTGTGGAAAACAGCCAATAGGTCTGCCTTAATTTGAACGGCGGAACAAATGAATAATCAATCGGAGAAACCGCAAGTCGTTCTGTTTCGGGAACAACCGTCAACTCTTCGGTAAACCATCTGCAGCCGAGCCAATCCTCAAGAAATGTATAAACCGCATAAATCGCGCCTCTTTCCTTGCCGCCTGTAAGAAAGAGCTTGCTGCCGACTGTAAGAATCCTTACTCCGTCCTGCTCATATTGTGAACGGTCAATACCGATTTCTTCATCACGGTTTGTAATGCCGACAACAATTTCTTTTTCAGAAGAAGCATTTTCATCTGTTATGATTTCAAATTTTGCAGAGCTGATTTCTTCAAGATATTCTGCCAGCTCCCGTGCGGCATTTTTCTCAACCTCAGCAGCGTTTGCGGAAATAACGATACTGTACTGAGTTGAGCCGTTTTCGGCAAGCACAAGCTCACCCTCATTCTGTGCAAACGCAGGTGCGGCAATCAGCACCGTCATTAAAAAAGACAGTATCAGTGAAACGATTTTTTTCATTATCTCCACTCCTTTTTCAATCTTCACGAAGTTCCGGGGCAAGCGAAAGCATTTCCGCCGGGATTGGTTTCCGGATGTTCACGGTTCAATACCGATATATAATTATTCACTTTATAATATAATATTAAAAGCACAAAAAAGCAAGTCCGTTGTTTATTCCGGACTTGCTTTTTTATTTTGGTTTATCAGTTATTGTATCCCGTATCAAGAGCCTTGAAGTTGATTTCCTTAAGACTTGCTTTTCTTGCGGAAACGACCTTGTCAAGAGCCTTATCAATGTTGTCATAAGGAACTACATTGGTTTCCTTGATGACCTTGCCTATCATAATCATATTGGCAAGGGTGGGTGCTTCAATATCACGGGCAAGCTTTGTGGCGGGAATGTAATAAACATCAACATCCGTTCTGTTGACTTTTCTTTCAATAAGAGTTGAGTCAACAAAAATCTTTCCGCCGGGAACAACATCGTTCTCATACTTGTCAAGTGAGGGAAGATTCATAACGATAAGAACATCGGGCTTGGAAACGATGGGTGAGCCGACGGGCTCATCGCTGACGATAACACTGCAGTTTGCCGTGCCGCCGCGCATTTCCGGACCGTAGGAGGGAAGCCATGAAAGCTGTTTACCCTCAAGAAGTGCCTTATATGCAAGGAATTTACCTGCAAAAACAACGCCCTGACCGCCGAAACCTGCTATAAGCATCTGAGTAGTCATATTATTCGGCCTCCTTTTCTGCACTTCTGTCTTTATAAACTCCGAGAGGATAATAAGGAAGCATATTGTCCTCAAGCCACTTGAGAGCGGCGTCGGGAGTCATACCCCAGTTTGTGGGGCAGGAGGAAACGACCTCAATAAGTGAGAAGCCCTTTCCGTTTACCTGATTTTCAAAAGCCTTTTTGATTGCCTTCTGAGCCTGCTTGACATTCTTTACATTGTTAACAGCAACGCGTGCAATGTATTCCGGACCGTCAAGAGTTGAAAGCATTTCGCAGACTCTGATGGGATAGCCTGCGGTGGTAACATCTCTGCCGTAAGGAGAGGTCTGAGTTACCTGGCCGGGAAGTGAGGTGGGAGCCATCTGACCGCCGGTCATACCGTAAATTGCGTTATTTACGAAAATAACGGTGATATTTTCATTTCTTGTGGCTGAATGAACTGTTTCAGCCATACCGATTGAAGCAAGGTCGCCGTCGCCCTGATAAGTGAAAATTATATTTTCGGGCATGGCTCTCTTAAGACCTGTGGCAACAGCGGGAGCACGGCCGTGAGCCGCCTCAACCATGTCACATGAAAAATAGTCATAAGCCATAACGGCGCAGCCGACGGGAGCAACACCGACGGTTTTGCCTTCAATTCCGAGCTCGTCTATTGCCTGAGCAACAAGACGGTGGATTATGCCGTGAGTGCAACCGGGGCAATAATGGAGCGGTGCATCTGTAAGGGCTTTGGGTTTCTCAAAAACTACCATTATTTGTTACCTCCTGCTGCTTTTTTGATTGATTCAAGAACCTGGTCGGGTGAAGGAATCATTCCGCCCACTCTGTTGCAAAGCTCAACGGGCTTCTTGCAGCCGGTGGCAAGCTTGATGTCTTCAATCATCTGACCCATGGAAAGCTCAACGCTGATAAAGGAATTTACCTTATCGGCAGCCTCTGCAAGAGGCTTCTTGGGGAAGGGCCATACGGTAATGGGTCTTATCATGCCGACCTTGATGCCTTCTTTTCTTGCCTGAACAACAGCGTTTCTTGAAACTCTGGCGGCAATGCCGAAAGCAACAACGCATATCTCTGCGTCGTCCATCATGAAGGACTCATAACGGGCTTCGTTTTCCTCGATATATTTATATCTTTCATAACGCTCAAAATTCTTGACCTCAAGCTGCTCGGGAACAAGGTAAAGAGAATTTACGATGTTATGCTTTCTCTGCATCTTTGTGCCTGTTACAGCCCAGGGCTTGTCAATGAGCTCGGGCTCGGTTTCGGGAAGCTCAACGGGCTCCATCATCTGACCCATGGTACCGTCTGCAAGAAGCATGGCGGGCATACGGTATTTGTCGGCAAGCTCGAAAGCAAGGCCTGTAAGGTCTGCCATTTCCTGAACGGAAGCGGGAGTGAGAACGATGAGATGATAGTCACCGTGTCCGCCGCCCTTTGTTGCCTGGAAATAATCCGACTGTGAGGGCTGAATACCGCCGAGACCGGGGCCGCCTCTCTGAACATTTACGATAAGTGCGGGAAGATCTGCACCGGCTATGTAGGATATACCCTCCTGCTTAAGGGAAACTCCGGGGCTTGAAGAAGAGGTCATAACTCTCTTGCCTGCACTTGAAACACCGTAAACCATATTTATTGCTGCAATTTCACTCTCAGCCTGAAGGAAGGTACCGCCGATTTTCGGCATTCTTTTTGCCATATAAGCGGCAAGCTCAGTCTGGGGAGTGATGGGATAACCGAAGTAATGAAGACAGCCGGCTCTGATAGCGGCCTCGGCAATAGCCTCGTTACCCTTCATAAGAACTTTTTCAGACATTGTTTACACCTCACTTTTCTACTGTTATGACGCAATCGGGGCACATTGTTGCGCAGAAGGCGCAGGCTATGCACTTGGACTGGTCTGTCATTTCAGCGGGAGAATGTCCTTTTTTGTTGATCTTATCCTTTGCGATTACAAGCAGGTTCTTGGGGCAGGCGCTTACGCACAGACCGCAGCCCTTGCATAAATCGGTGTCAAAGGTTACTTTTGCCATAAAAACACATTCCTTTCTCAATAGTATTTCTTTTGTAATCTGAGCTTCAGAATATCTTTACTTTTCATATTTTCCGCAACAGATTCTTTTACGCTTGTGAAAACCACGGGTATTCCCGCAAGGCGTGAAAGCTCATTTGCCTTTACGGCAGTGGCTTCAACATCCTCTGCGGTGGTTTCCTCACCGAGATTTGAATTGTTTATAATCCCGGTGAAGGGAATTTTACCTGCAATTTCTATTTCCTTCATGACCTCAAAGGCTTCCTCCGGGGTTCTTGTAAGAGGGCGGTAGAAATTGGCAACAAAGTAATTATCGTAGTCGTTTTCTTCAAGAATGAACGGAGTGAAACGGCCGAGGGCATAAGCACCTCTGTCATCTCCGCCTATATCAAGAACGGCGCACTTGTCTTTCCTCTCAAACAAACCGTAAAGCTCCTGAGGCAGAGCCGGCAGGTCAACATTTGAGTTGGCAAAGTGAGGAGAAATGAGGGCTATTCCCGCTTCATTAAGCTCCTTTTCGCTGTCCTTGGTGCGGAAATACGGGTTGACTATATCCATATCCGCAACGGTCACTTCATTACCCTCTTTTTTAAGTTCAAGAGCAAAATTGACCGCAATATTTGTTTTGCCGCTGCCGTAATGGCCGCAGAAAAGAGTTACTCGTTTATGTTTCAGCATACCTTGTGGCACCAGTCATATTTGTCTTCAACTCTGCCCCACTGAATTCCGGTAAGCTCATCGTAAAGAGCCTGTGTAACTTCACCGATCTTGCCGCCGTTTACAACGAACTCTTCATCCTTATAGCTGAGCCAGCCGATGGGAGAAACAACTGCTGCAGTGCCTGTGCCCCATGCTTCCTCAAGCTTTCCGTTCTTTGCTGCTTCATAAAGCTCATCAACGGAAATAAGACGCTCGGAAACCTTGAAGCCCTTTGCCTTGAGAAGCTCAACGCAGGATTTTCTGGTAACACCGGGAAGAACGGAGCCGGTAAGCTCGGGGGTAACGATTTCGCCGTCAATCTTGAACATAACATTCATTGAGCCGACTTCTTCGATATACTTTCTGTTTACACCGTCAAGCCAGAGAACCTGAGTAAAGCCCTTCTTCTCTGCCTTTTCGCCTGCACGAAGAGAAGCTGCGTAGTTACCGCCGCACTTTGCATAGCCTGTGCCGCCCTTGACAGCTCTTACATCTTCGGACTCAATGGCAATCTTAACGGGGTTGATACCCTCTGCATAGTAAGCACCGACGGGAGAGCAGATGAGAACATAGGTTGCCTCTTTTACGGCATGAACGCCGAGGTGAGGCTCGTTGCCGAACATAAAGGGTCTGAGGTAAAGTGATGTTCCCTCTGAATGAGGAATCCAATCCTTTTCAAGCTCAACCATGGTATCAAAAATCTGAAGATGATCCTTCTCATCAATCTGAGGAAGGCAAAGACGCTCTGCGGAATTGTTCATACGTTTGATGTTTTCCATGGGTCTGAACATGTTGATGGAACCGTCAGCGGTTCTGTATGCCTTAAGACCCTCAAAAATTTCGGTGCCGTAATGGAGAACTGTTGAAGCGGGATGAATGGGGAGATAATCAAAGGGAACGATTCTGGCGTCATGCCAGCCTTCTTCGGCCGAATAGTCCATAATAAACATATGGTCGGTAAAGATTTTGCCGAAGCCGAGCTTGGATTCGTCAACCGGTTTTGCCTTGGGAGCAGTTGTCTTTGTTATTGAGATTTTCATTTCAGTCATCCTTTCATTGAAAAATATTTTTACAGCTTATTTCTTATTATCTTAC
Organism: Acutalibacteraceae bacterium; assembly: GCA_045642725.1. Lineage (GTDB taxonomy): Bacteria > Bacillota > Clostridia > Oscillospirales > Acutalibacteraceae > CAG-177. The sequence continues at coordinate 194 of JAZUJJ010000103.1, read as the reverse complement.
CGCTGGTGGTCTTGGGAAGCTCATCGCGGAATATAACCAGTCTGGGGTATTTGTAGGGAGCCGTATGCTCCTTGACATACTGCTGAATTTCCTTTTTAAGCTCTTCCGTGGGCTCGGTGCCCTTGGTAAGAACTATTGATGCCTTGACTATCTGACCTCTGACCTCATCGGGAGCGGCGGAAACACCGCACTCG
>JAZUJJ010000102.1:0-44139 GCA_045642725.1 Acutalibacteraceae bacterium | reverse complement strand
TGGAAATGCCGTCGCTCAACGGATAAAAGCTACCCTGGGGATAACAGGCTGATCTCCCCCAAGAGTCCACATCGACGGGGAGGTTTGGCACCTCGATGTCGGCTCATCACATCCTGGGGCTGAATTCGGTCCCAAGGGTTCGGCTGTTCGCCGATTAAAGTGGTACGCGAGCTGGGTTCAGAACGTCGTGAGACAGTTCGGTCCCTATCTGTCGTGGGCGCAGGATATTTGAGGAGAGCTGTCCTTAGTACGAGAGGACCGGGATGGACGCACCGCTGGTGCACCGGTTGTTATGCCAATAGCACAGCCGGGCAGCTATGTGCGGAACGGATAAACGCTGAAAGCATCTAAGCGTGAAGCCGCCTCCAAGATAAGATATCCCTTGGCGTAAGCCAGTAAGACCCCTCATGGACTATGAGGTTGATAGGTTGCATGTGTAAGCATGGTGACATGTTCAGCTTGGCAATACTAATAGGTCGAGGGCTTGACCTCTGTTTCTACTTTGTCTTTTTCCCTTTGTTCAGTTTTTTGGGTGCGTTGAAAAACTTAAACTTTTAACGAGTCGATTTTATCGGCTCGTTTTTTTGTTGACTTTTTTACCGTCCTATGGCACAATTTTATCAGAATTAATTGTCCGGAGGATTTTTTATGGCTGATATTGTTGCTCTCGGCGAATTGCTGATTGATTTTCTTCGTGTCAATACCGAAAGCGGAATGACATTCAGAGCAAATGCAGGCGGAGCACCCGGAAATGTGCTTGCCTGTGCCTCCCGTCTGGGAGCTTCCTGTGCATTTATCGGAAAAATCGGTAATGATATGTTCGGTGAACATCTGGTGAATGTTCTGAATGAGAATAAAATAAATACAGACGGTGTTATTGTCAGCGATAACGAGTTTACGACTCTTGCTTTTGTTTCTCTTGATGAAAAGGGTGACCGCAGCTTTTCGTTTGCGCGAAAAAACAGTGCCGATGTTATGCTGAGAGCCGACGAAGTCAATACGAAGCTTATTGACGATTGTAAAATCTTTCATTGCGGCTCCCTGTCAATGACGCATCCTTTATCTTCCGAAGCCCTTGTTTTTGCTCTTGAAAGGGCAAAAAATAAAGGAAAAATCATTTCAGTTGACCCTAATTACCGCCCTGCATTATGGCAAAGCCCGGCAGAAGCAAAAGCAGCGATGTCAAGTGTGCTCGGATATGCCGATATAGTTAAAATTTCCGATTATGAGCTTCAATTTATGATGGATGAAAATGATATAAGCCTTGCCGCCAAGGGCTTTTTATCCGAATATCCTTCCCGTTTGCTTTTTGTTACCTGCGGCGAAAAGGGAGCATATCTTTTCACAAGAGAATTTTCACTTTTTGAGCCTTGTCTTGAAAACATAAAAACCGTTGACACAACAGGGGCGGGGGATTGCTTCTGCGGTGCGGCGTTGACGGCCGTTCTGAATTTAGAGCTGAATTTAATTGAACCCGATAAAGAAAAATGCAGAAAGCTTCTTCGTTTTGCAAATATAGCCGCAAATCTCTCCACGCAGAAAGAGGGAGCAATACCCGCAATGCCCGAATTACGGGAAATTTCGGAAATTTTTGAAAAAATTTGAAAAAAGTGTAAGAAAAACCGATTTTTGTTGTCATTATAAGTGAAAGGGGTATAAAAGAGGTGAATTCAATGACGGATGAAAGAATAATCGAATTATATTTTGCCCGGGATGAAGGTGCAATTAAAGCAACCTCCGACAAATATTTTTCCTATTGTTTCAAGATAGCAAACAACATTCTCAATAACCGCTCCGATTCGGATGAATGCGTCAATGACACCTGGCTGAAAACCTGGGAAAGCATTCCGCCCCAAAGACCGAATATTTTTTCAGCTTTCCTTGCCAAGGTAACAAGAGGTATTGCACTGAATAAGCTGAAATATGAATCGGCGCAAAAAAGAAACAGTGAAGCAAAAGTAGCCCTTGAAGAGCTGAATGAATGTATAGCCGGAAAAGATTCACCCGAAAATGAGCTTGAAGCGAAAGAACTCGGAAAAACCGTGAATAAATTTCTTTCAACCGTCAGTGATAAGGAAAGACGAATTTTCATCCGCAGATATTTTTTTGTTGATGATGTTTCCGATATTGCCGGTAAATACGGTCTTTCCGAAAAGAATGTTTATACCGTGCTTTCAAGAACGAGAAAGAAGCTGAAAGATTATCTTATGAAAGAAGGGATGATAAATGCGGGCTGAGGATATTTTTGAGGCTGTCGGTGAGATAGATGAGGAATATATTGATGATGCCGATGCGGCAAAGCCGAAAGGCCATGTTATAAAATTTATTGTTCCTTTTGCCGCCTGCCTTTGCATTTGCATAGTTGCCGCAGTGGTTTCGACACAATTCCGTATGGGAAATAAGAAGTCCGATTTCGGTGTATTTAATATGTATGACAGTGCGGCAAGCGTTGATGACGGCTATGAGAGCGACGACAATTTCAAGTCGGAAAAGTCGGAAAACGAAATCATTGAAGGTGACACTGAAACGGGAAACGGAAAAATAACGGATGAATCATTGAATTTGATGTCGGCAACACAGGCGGCGGAAGCAGAAAAGACGGAAACCCGTACAATCCCGATGACGGTTGAAGAAGCGCAAAATAATACAACCACGGAAACAAATGGGTTAAAAGAGCATACAATCACGCAGCAGGAATCCCTTAAAGAGGAAAAAACGGAAAGAGAATTTATTGAATACGACATAACGGGTCTTGACAAGAAAGAGCAAAAGAAGATTATTGATTATGCCATAACGGGTCTTGATGAAAAAGAACAAAAGAAAATCAATGTTGATAAATCATATATAGAATCCATGTACGGTGATGAAACCGGAGAAGAATATTATATTGTTCATCTTGACTCGGATAACTGCTATTACAATATTACGATCACGGCAGCTATGACAAAGGTGATTAAAACAGAAAAATTCGATAAATGACAGAAAGGGAAGATATAATGAAAAATATAATAAAAATAACGGCTCTTGTTATTGTTTCGGTATTGATGATATTTACTCTTTTCGGCTGCGGGAAATCAAATAAAATGGCTATGTACGACACCGCAAGCGGCCTTGTGGAGGAAAGTGCAGTTGAGGCGGGCTTCGCCGCAGATGACAACAGCAAATCGGTTCAGCTTTATTCAAAGCAAACGGAAAGCCCCGAGGCTATTGCGGATGCCGCAAGCAGAAAGCTCATCAAAAATGCTTCTCTCAACATCCAGACTAAGGAATTTGACCAATTTATCACTTCTGTTGAAGGTAAAATAAAGGAATACGGCGGCTATGTTGAAAACTCGGAGGTCGGCGGAAATGATTTCTATTACAGCAACAGTAACCGCTATGCCGAAATGACTGTAAGAGTGCCTGCCGAAAAGCTGGATGAATTTCTCAACACGGTTTCAGACCTTGCAACCGTTACTTCAAAATCCGTTTCCGTCAACGATATAACCTCCGATTATATTGATGTTGAAAGCAGAATCAAAGCGCTGGAAACGGAGCGTGAGGCTTTACTCGGAATTCTCAAAAAAGCAAATACTGTCAGCGAAACCCTTGAAATTCAGAACAGACTCAGCGAGGTAAATGCCGACCTTGAAAGCAGTAAAAGCAAGCTGAAAACCTTTGACAGCCTCGTTTCATACTCAAAGGTGACTTTGAATATCAGTGAAGTGGAAAGGGTTACCGAAACCGAAAAAGAGGGCTTCTTTGCGGAAATCAGAAGAAGACTTACGGATAATCTGTATAATATCGGTCAGGGCTTCAGAAGCTTCGGCATCTGGTTCCTCAGCTCACTGCCCTATATTGCCATTTTTGCCGTTGTGATTACGGCCGTCTGTCTTGTGCTTAAAAAGATTGTCAGAAAAAGAAAAATTAAAAAGCAGAAAGACCGTGAAATCCAATAAATATAAAGGATTGAAAAGCATATTCCGGGTCATTCGAGTCGGCTTTCGGAATAAATAAACGCGATATAACTTGACAAATGTTCTCTCCCTATGGTATGATTTGTATAACAAATCATACCATAGGGAGCTGGTTTTTACGGATAAAAATAAAATGCCCAACGGAAAATATGCCTGGACTGCAACGGTAGGTGAAAAAGGGCAGATAGTTATTCCGAAGCAGGCGAGAGATATTTTCGGCATAAAGCCGGGCGACACACTTATTCTGCTCGGCGACGAGCAGCTCGGAATTGCCATTCCGCCCAAGACGGAATTTGAACTTTTGGGTGAAAGGATTTTCGGAGGCGAAGCAAAATGAGTATCTGCGAGGTTAACGGACTTTGCAAGGAGTACCCCGCTTTTTCGCTGAAGGATGTTTCTTTTTCTCTTGAAGCGGGTACGATAAGCGGATTTATCGGAAAAAACGGAGCAGGTAAATCCACCACATTGAAAGCCATGCTTAATTTTATTCATCCGTCAAAAGGAGAAATCAGATATTTCGGTTTACCCCTTGCGGGAAATGAGAATGAAATAAAGCAGAGGATAGGTTTTTCAACGGGAGCGGTAAATTACTATCCGAAGAAAAAGCTTCGTGATATTGCCGGTGTTTCAAAAACATTCTATGAAAACTGGGATGATGAAGCTTACGAAAAATATCTGAAAATGTTTTCACTTGATGAAAACAAAACGCCCTCCGAGCTGTCGGAGGGAATGAAGGTGAAATGCAATCTGCTGTTTGCACTTTCACATCACGCGGAAATATTGATTCTTGATGAGCCCACAAGCGGACTTGACCCCTTTTCACGGGATGAACTGACGGATTTGTTTGTCCGGCTGAAGGAGCAGGGTGTAGCCATATTGTTTTCCACTCATATTACATCCGATTTGGAAAAATGTGCGGATAATATCATATACATCAGAAACGGAAGTATAATTTTGTCGGACACAAAGCGGAATTTCGGTTTCCGTCTGGGTAAGAACGGAGAAACGCTTGAGCAGACCATGCTCCGCCTTGAGAAGGAGGCGCGAAATGATTAAGCTGTTACATAAAGAAATGAAGCTTTCCGCTTCACCGCTTTCGTTTATATTTATTGCGGCGGCTTTTCTGACCTTTGTGCCGGGATATCCCATTCTTTTGGGGGCGTTTTTTACAACACTCGGTATTTTTTATTCATTTCAGACCACGCGTGAAAACAATGATGTGCAGTATTCGCTTTTACTGCCTGTATCAAAGTCCGCTTTTGTGAAAAGTAAATTTATTTTCACGGTCTTTATTGAAATGTGCAGCTTTGCGATTATGACGGTGAGCACCCTTATCCGTATGTGCTTTTTGAAAAATGCCGCGGTTTACACTTCAAATGCGCTTATGTGTGCAAACCTGTGTTTTCTCGGATTTGTGCTGTTTATTTTCGGCTTGTTCAATTTTGTTTTTGTCGGCGGTTTTTTCAGAACGGCATATTATTTCGGTAAGCCTTTTATTAAATACTGCATATTCTCTTTGCTGGTGATTGCTGCCGCCGAAACGCTTCATCATATTCCCGGTCTCGAAGCGTTCAATTCCTTCGGATTTGAAAATATTACCTTGCAGATTACCGTTTTTCTTGCGGGAATACTGCTGTTTGCCGTTCTGACTTTTTCGGGTCTGAAAAAATCGGAGAAAAAATTTGAACGGACAGATATGTGAAAAAGTCCGCCCTGCCTTGTGCTTTATGCACCGAGCAGGGCGGATTGTTTGATTATTCAATATGTCCGGTTTTATCAGAAACGAAATTCTGACGGGTCTGAAAGTACACCTTCGAGGTCGTCGAGGCTTACGTCGCAGTAATAGGTTCCTTCACGGCTTCCGTTGGAGAGGGCGGGGAAGGAATACAGGAAAGAAATTGAGTCGGCTGTCAGGCAGAAGTTTGTTTCGGAGAAATAAACATTGAGCATCTCTTTGATGTTTTCGTCAACGCCGTAGCCGTTGGGGGAGTAGCTTTCGTCTGCCGATTCCTCTATGGCTTCCATAACCTTCGGTTGGTCTTTTTCCTCACCGTTTACATAAAGGTTATTGAGCGTGAATCTGTGGCCTGTGTTGAGTGAGAAGGAAAAGCCTTCCTCGACGGGATTGGCGGAAGCAGGGTCGGAGCCCTCTTTTGTGGTAAAAACAAGAGTGAGCAGATTATCATCCTGATAATATATCTCGTATGTTATCAAGGTGGTAATCGGACCTTTTATGCCGAATCTTTCTTTGTAATCGTCGGTGTATTTCAGGTTGAGCCTTTTGCTTTGAAGCAGTCCTTCGGCTGTCTGTGTGAAATAGCGGTTGAGATTGTCCGCAATTACGGGGTTGAGTTCTCCGCCGAGAACGGGATAAGTGTAATCGAGAATGGAGATAATTTCTCCGTTTTCGCTTGCCAGCTCTTTATGATAGGTTTCATCTTTAAGAATAATTGAATTATCTTTCTTTGAAAACTCGACTTTTCCGACTTTTGTTTTTCCGCAGGAGGAAAGGGAAAAGACAAGGGCGATAACAAGGACAAAAGCAAATATTTTTTTCATATATTTCACCTCTACTGATATATTATATCACATAACATAAGAAAAATACCACATTTTTTGACTTGTTTTTTAATTTTTATATTTCTATATTATAAATTCCGACAAACATGAAGAAAAATAAACGGAAAACGACAGCAAATTTACAAAAATTGTTGAAAGCTATGGAAATATCAAAAATATTATGATATAATATAACAGAATATATTATGGGTATTTATGGTTAACTTTTTTGAACATATATTGAATATTTATTGGGAGGATAACTTCTATGATTAAAAAAATCAGCAAGATTCCGTTCAACGGAACACCGGAGCAGGAAGCAGAGCTGACGGCTTGCATCAACGAAAGCAAGCATGACAAGCACCTTCTTATGGCTGTTATGCAGAAAGCACAGGAAATTTACGGCTACCTTCCTTTTGAGGTACAGGTAATGATTGCCGAGGGCATGGATGTTCCCCTTGAAAAGGTTTACGGCGTTTCCACTTTCTATGCACAGTTTGCTCTTTCACCCAAGGGTAAATATAATGTTTCCGTCTGCCTCGGAACCGCCTGCTATGTTAAGGGCTCTCAGGCTGTACTTGACGAAATCTGCAATGTTCTCGGAATAGGAACAGGCGAATGCACACTTGACGGTAAATTCTCAATCGAAGAATGCCGCTGTGTCGGTGCCTGCGGTCTTGCACCCGTTTTCATGGTTAATGATGATGTTTACGGAAAGGTCACACCGGATCAGGTTAAAGGAATACTTGCAAAATACGAATAATCCCATTCAAAGACCAGAGGGTTCAATATGACCATTAATGATATAAAAAATCTGCTTGACGCAAAGGTTATGTGCGGCGAAAATCTTGACGAAGAGGTGCTGTCCGCCTGCGGAAGCGATATGATGAGCGATGTGCTTGCGTTTGTAAAAAATCAGGCTGTATTGCTCACCGGGCTCGTTAATTCCCAGGTCATACGCACCGCGGAAATGATGGATATGATATGCATTGTTTTTGTCAGGTCAAAAAAGCCCACAGCCGATATGATTGAGCTTGCCGAGGATTGCGGAATTTCTCTGCTGTGTACCGACAGGCGAATGTATGAGGCCTGCGGCATCCTTTATGCCGGCGGCCTGAAAGGGAACGGTGAACTTTATGACTGATGCCGTAACCTTTCACTATCCTGTTGACGGTGACAATTTCACATCTGCGGGTCAGGCATCGGTAGGCGTGAAAAAGAATCTTCGTCAGCTCGGGGTTGACCCCGAAATAATCCGCAGGGTTTCCATCGCCATGTACGAGGGTGAAATAAATATGGTCATCCACGCCGGCGGAGGGGAAGCGGATATTTTCGTTGATGACAGCGGAGTAACCATTGTCCTTTCGGATAACGGCCCGGGCATTGCCGATGTTGAGCAGGCGATGCAGGAGGGCTTTTCCACCGCCCCCGACGACATTCGTTCTCTGGGCTTCGGAGCCGGTATGGGCTTACCGAATATGAAGAGATATACCGATTCCATGACCATTGATTCGACTGTCGGCAAAGGAACAACCATTACAATGAAGGTAAATTTCTGAGGAGGATGTCTCCTTGAATACATATATCCATTCGGTTTCGCTGGACCCGAAAAAATGCACCGGCTGTACTACCTGTATGAAACATTGCCCGACAGAGGCAATAAGGATAAAAAACAGCTGTGCGCAAATAGACGCTCAGCGCTGTATTGACTGTGGTGAATGTATCCGTAATTGCCCAAACGGCGCAAAAAAGAGCAGCTATGACTCTTTCAGCGAAGTAAAAAATTATAAATATAAAATTGCCCTGCCGGCACCGTCACTTTTTGCTCAGTTTGACAATCTTGACGATATTGATTATGTGCTTCAGGGGCTTATCGACATAGGTTTTGACGATGTTTTTGAGGTTTCCAAGGCTGCGGAGCTTGTTTCGGTTTACACAAAGCTTTACCTTAAAACCGAGGGCATCAAAAAGCCTGTTATCAGCACGGCGTGCCCGGTTGTCACAAGGCTTATAATCCTGCGCTTCCCGTTTTTGAAGGATAATCTTCTTCCTTTGCTTCCTCCTCTTGAGGTTGCGGCGGCGCTGGCAAAGGAAAAGGCCTTAAAAGAGCATCCGGAGCTTAAAAAGGAAGATATTGGCGTTTGCTTTATTTCTCCCTGCCCCGCCAAGGTCAGCTATGTAAGAAATGAATTCGGCAGCTATAAGAGCGAGGTGGATCTCGTTATTTCAATGAGCGAGGTTTATTTCCTGCTCATCAACGCAATGAAGAGGGAAAAAGAACCCAACACCTCTTCTCAGGCCGGGAGAATCGGCATAAGCTGGGCAATATGCGGCGGCGAAGCCTCAGCTCTTTTCAATGACAAGATAATAGCCGCCGACGGTATAAACAATGTGATTTCGGTTCTCGATCAGATTGAAGACGGTAATATTCCGCCTGTGGATTTTGTTGAGCTCAACGCCTGCCCCGGAGGGTGTGTCGGCGGAGTTCTCACCATAGAAAATCCCTATGTTGCAAAGAACCGTCTGCATACACTCAGGCGATATATGCCCGTTTCGCTTTGCGGCGAAGAAACATATATCCCGGATAATTGCTTCTTTTCCGACCTGCCTACATATCAGCCTCTTAACAGGCTGGGTGACAGTATCGGTGAATCCATGAAGCTTATGGCAAAAATACAAACGCTTCGTAAGGAACTGCCCGGCATTGACTGCGGCTCCTGCGGCGCACCGAGCTGCCGCGCTTTTGCGGAGGATATAGTTATGGGTCACGCTGACCAGAACGATTGTATTATTGCATATAAAGAGATTATCAAACAGTATATTGAAAATTACGGCGGAGGTAAAGACGATGAAAGTAAATGAGCTTCTGACTCTTGACGGTTTTTCCGCTGTTGTGCTGCCCGACGGGGAGCGTGAGATAAACGGTGCTTATATCGGTGACCTGCTGAGCTGGGTCATGGGCAGAGCGCAGGCAGATAATGCCTGGGTAACCATTATGTCCAATATAAACATTGTTGCCGTGGCTTCCCTTGCGGATGTAGCCTGCATTATCCTTGCCGAGGGTGTTGCTCTCGACAAAACGGTAATTGAAACAGCCGAAGCAAAGGGAGTGAATATTCTCTCCTCTGCATTGCCGGTTTACGAAACGGCAATAAAAATCGGCACGGTTATCTGATATGAAGAAATACTATTACGATCTTCATTTTCACTCCTGTCTTTCACCCTGCGGTGACAATGACATGACTCCGAACAATATGGCGGGTATGGGTGTTGTTGCAGGGCTTGATATAATGGCGCTGACAGACCATAATTCCTGCCGTAACTGCCCGGCTTTCTTTAAGACGGCGCAGGCGAACGGAATAGTTCCCGTAGCGGGTATGGAGCTGACAACGGCGGAGGATATTCACCTTGTCTGTCTTTTTGAAACGCTTGAAGCCGCACTTGACTTCAATGATGAAACCGACAAAAGACGAATTGTGATAAAGAACCGCACGGATATTTTCGGCGACCAGCTTATAATGGATGAAAATGACAGTGTTATCGGAACAGAAGAAAATCTTTTGCCCAACGCAACGACCGTAAGTATAGATGAAGCACCGGAGCTTGTGAAAAAATACGGCGGGATATGTTACCCTGCTCATATTGACCGTGAAGCAAACGGTATAATCGCAACTCTCGGAAGCTTTCCCGACTTTCCCTTTTTCCCGTGTGCCGAGCTTCATGAATTTGAAAAAGAAGCTTTTTACAGGGAAAAATATGAAATATTGAAAGATAAACCCCTTGTGTTTTCGTCAGACGCCCATTATTTGTGGGATATAAGCGGCAGGCTTCACTGCTTTGAGCTTGACTGCGGCGATTCCCATGAAGAAATACGAAAAGCACTTTTTGAAAAGCTGAGAGGAATATGAAAGAATTATCCCTTAATATTCTTGATATAGCAATGAATTCCGTTAAGGCCGGAGCAAAAAAAGTCAGTATCATCCTTGAAGAAACGGAAGAAAAACTGACGCTCAGCATATCGGATGACGGCTGCGGAATGAGCGAAGAACAGGTAAAAGGCGTTACGGACCCGTTTTTTACCACCAGAACCACAAGAAATGTGGGGTTGGGAATTCCGCTTCTTAAGCTTGCCGCAGAGCAGACCGGCGGCAGGATGTCCGTAGAGTCAAGCAACAGACCCGAAGACCACGGAACCGTAACGAAGGCCGAGTTTTGCAAGAATCATATTGATTTCACGCCTTTGGGCGATGTCGTTTCAAGCATTACCACCCTTATTCAGGGCGCGCCGGAAATAAACTGGGTTTTTGTTCACAGTATGCCGGCGGGAAGTGTTGAGCTTGACACCGAAGAGCTTAAAGCGGTTCTCGGGGATGTACCCCTTGACAATTTTGAGGTTATAAAATGGATCGGTGATTATCTCAAAGAGGGATATGAATCGGTTTCATAATAAAATAAAAATTATTTTTAGAGAGGATAGATGTTATGAAATCATTGGCTGAGCTTGCTGCAATCAGAGATAAAATGAAGGATAAGGTTGTCCTTCGCGAGGGCAGCGGCGAAATCAGAGTTGTAGTCGGCATGGCTACCTGCGGTATTGCCGCAGGCGCAAGACCCGTTCTCAATGCTTTTGTTGAGAAGGTCAGCGAAGCAGGACTCAGCGATAAGGTCACTGTTTCTCAGACCGGATGTATCGGCGTTTGTCAGTTTGAGCCTGTTGTTGAGATTTTTGAGGCAGGCAAAGAAAAGGTTACTTATGTTAAGATGACGGCAGAAAAGGCAGCCGAGGTCGTTGAAAAGCACCTCAAGGGCGGCAATGTTATTTCCGAATACACCATCACCAGCGTTATTTCATAATGGAGGCAGATAGAGTATGATTCGTTCACAGGTATTGATTTGCGGCGGTACCGGATGCACCTCATCAGGCAGCAAGGTACTTATGTCCGTCTTTGAGGAAGAAATCAAAAAGCAGGGCCTTGAAGAAGAAGTAAAAATCGTTCCCACAGGATGCTTCGGCCTTTGCGAAAGAGGTCCCGTTGTTATTGTTTATCCCGAAGGAACATTTTACAGCCATGTAAAGAAAGAGGATGTTGCCGAGATAGTTGAAGAGCATCTTCTTAAGGGCCGTCTTGTTGACAGACTCGTTTACAGTGATGTTTCCGATGAAATCAAGGCAGAGGCCGGCAAGCACGTTTCTCTTAATGACACCAATTTCTACAAGTCACAGAAGAGAGTTGCTCTTCGCAACTGCGGTGTCATCAACCCCGAAAGCATTGATGAATATATTGCCATGGACGGTTATGCCGCTCTCGGTAAGGTTCTCACCGAAATGACCCCCGAGGATGTTATTAAAGTTATTTCCGATTCCGGCCTCAGAGGCAGAGGCGGCGGAGGATTCCCCACCGGAAAGAAATGGAGCTTCACCGCTGCCAACAAGGCAGATCAGAAGTATGTTGTATGTAATGCCGACGAGGGCGACCCCGGTGCATTCATGGACAGATCCGTTCTTGAAGGTGACCCCCACTGTATCGTTGAAGCAATGACAATCTGCGGCTATGCTACCGGAGCAACCGAAGGTTATATTTATGTTCGTGCCGAGTATCCCATCGCCGTTAAGCGTCTTCAGATAGCTATTGAGCAGGCTAAGGAATACGGTCTTCTCGGTGAAAACATCTTTGAATCCGGCTTCAATTTCAATCTTCACATCCGTCTCGGCGCAGGTGCTTTCGTCTGCGGTGAAGAAACAGCTCTTATGACCTCAATCGAGGGCAACAGAGGCGAGCCCAGACCCCGTCCTCCTTACCCCGCAGTAAAGGGTCTTTTCGCAAAGCCCACCACCGAAAACAATGTTGAAACCTTTGCAAATGTTCCTCAGATTATTCTCAAGGGCGCAGAGTGGTTTGCTTCCATGGGTACCGAAAGATCAAAGGGTACAAAGGTGTTTGCTCTCGGCGGAAAAATCACCAACACCGGTCTTGTTGAAATCCCCATGGGTACGACCCTTCGTGAAATCATCGAGAATATCGGCGGCGGTGTTCCCAATGGCAAGAAATTCAAGGCTGCTCAGACCGGCGGACCTTCCGGCGGCTGTATCCCCGCAAGCCTTATTGATACCGAAATCGACTATGATAACCTTACTTCAATCGGCTGTATGATGGGTTCAGGCGGACTTATCGTTATGGACGAGGACAACTGTATGGTTGATATAGCCAAGTTCTTCCTTGACTTTACCGTTGATGAATCCTGCGGTAAGTGCTCACCCTGCCGTATAGGTACCATGAGAATGAAGGAAATCCTTGAAAAGATTACCTCCGGCAACGGTACCCTTGAGGATATTGACAAGCTTGAAGAGCTCGCCAAATACATCAAGGAAAATTCACTCTGCGGTCTCGGCCAGACTGCTCCCAACCCCGTTCTTGCAACTCTGAAATTCTTCAGAGATGAATATATTGCTCACGTTGTTGACAAGAAGTGCCCCGCAGGCGTCTGCAAGGCTCTGCTTAATTACAGCATTGATCCCGAAAAGTGCAAGGGCTGTACCAAGTGCGCAAGAAATTGCCCCGTAGGTGCCATTACCGGAAAGGTAAAGGAAGCCCATGTTATAGACACAACCAAGTGCATCAAGTGCGGTGCTTGTATGAGCAACTGCAACTTCGGTGCAATCAGCAAAGGTTAATGAAGGAGGACGCAACAATGGAAATGGTAAATATTAAAATAAACGGCGTCGCTCTCAGCGTACCCAAGGGTGTTTCTATTCTTGAAGCCGCAAGATATGCCGGCATTGAAATCCCCACTCTTTGCTTCCTTAAAGATATGAACGAAATCGGTGCCTGCCGTATCTGTATGGTTGAGGTCAAGGGTGCCCGTTCTCTTGTTACCGCCTGCGTTTACCCCGTAAATGAAGGTATGGAAGTTTTCACAAACACCGAAAAGGTAAGAACAAGCCGTAAGCACACCCTTGAGCTTTTGCTTTCAACTCACCGTAAGGAATGCCTTTCCTGCGTACGCAGCGGCAACTGCGAGCTTCAGAAGCTTTGTAAGGAATTCGGCGTTAAGGATGAAAATCACTATGCCGGCAAAATGCCCGAATTTGAGTTTGACGATTCTGCCGCTCACATGATTCGTGATAACAGCAAGTGCATTCTTTGCCGCCGCTGTGTTGCCGCTTGCCAGCAGCAGTCGGTTTCCGTTATCGGTGCAAACGCCAGAGGCTTTGATACTCATATCAGCTCTGCTTTCGATAAGGACCTTGCCGATGTTTCCTGTGTTTCCTGCGGTCAGTGTATCGTTAACTGCCCCACAGGCGCAATTTATGAAAAGGACGATACCGAAAAGGTATTTGCCGCTATAAATGACCCCGAAAAGTTTGTCATTGTTCAGACCGCTCCTTCAATCCGTGCAACTCTCGGTGAAGCTTTCGGTATGCACATCGGCACAAATGTTCAGGGTAAGATGGTTGCCGCTCTCAGAAGACTCGGCTTTGACAAGGTATTTGATACCGATTTTGCAGCCGACCTTACAATTCTTGAAGAGGCAAATGAGCTTCTTGAAAGAGTTCAGAACGGCGGAACTCTGCCTATGATCACTTCCTGCTCACCGGGCTGGATCAAGTATTGTGAGCATTATTTCCCCACCGAGCTTGATCATCTTTCATCCTGCAAGTCTCCTCAGCAGATGTTCGGTGCAATAATCAAGACCTGGTACGCCAAGGAAATGAACATTGACCCCAAGGATATCGTTGTTGTCAGTATCATGCCCTGTACCGCAAAGAAGTTTGAAACCAAGCGCGACGATCAGTCTGCTTCGGGTTACCCCGATGTTGACTATGCTCTTACCACAAGAGAGCTTGCCAGAATGATTGAATCCGCAGGCCTTTTCTTCCCCAAGCTTCCCGATGAAGAGTTTGACAATCCTCTCGGCGACGGAACCGGAGCAGCCGTTATCTTCGGCGCTACCGGCGGCGTTATGGAAGCAGCTCTCAGAACCGCTGTTGAAAAGCTTACGGGCGAAGAGCTCAAGGAGCTTGAATTCACAGAGGTCAGAGGCACTCAGGGTATCAAGGAAGCCACATATACCGTCAACGGTATGGAAATCAAGGTTTGCGCCGCAAGCGGCCTTGCAAATGCCAAGAAGGTTATGGATGATGTCAAGAACGGCACAAGCCCCTATACCTTCATTGAAATCATGGCTTGCCCCGGCGGCTGTGTAAACGGCGGCGGTCAGCCTGTTCAGCACGCAGTTGTCCGTAACTTCTATGACCTTAAGGCTCTTCGTGCAGCAGCTCTTTATGAGGCTGACAAGAATCTTCCTCTCAGAAAGTCACACGAAAGCGAAGCTGTCAAGAGAGTTTATGCGGAATTCCTCGGTGCTCCCGGCAGCCATAAGGCACATGAGGTTCTTCATACCTCCTATGTGGCAAGACCCAAGTATAAATAAGCCGGAAACAAAGCATAAAACAGCATAAAATCAAAGGATGCAAGCCTTTCTTTTGCCGGGCTTGCATCTTTTTTTGCTTTTCTTGTTTTGCCACCAAATACAGTATTGACATTATAGAAATTTTGCAGTAATATCTACATATAGTGTTTGACTGACAGTAAACTGAGCACGGCGAAAGCAGTGCCGAAAGGTGGATGATTCCCTTGAAAATGACCAAGAAAATTCTGAGCATCGTGCTTGCTCTTGCAACGGTTTTTACAATGTTTGCGGTTTCAGCTTATGCAGCATCCGCACCGCTTAAAATAAGCATAAAGACCTGCAAAGAGAATTACGGAGCTCTTTGTGCGGTAAAGGTAACCGTAAGTGTTAAGAATACATCCTCAAAAGCCGTAAAAAATGTGGTCGTTTCCTCAAAATCAAATCAGCTTGTAACGATTTCACCCAATCTCGGCAAAGCCTCTGCTTCAAAGCTTAAGGCAGGCGGCTCCCTTGTTTACTCTTATGTGGTTTTACTCAGAAGAAGTGCCGCTCTTGAAACAAGCGTTCTGCTTCAGTCTGCCATGTTTACACAGCATTTCCTTGCAAGACCCGATTATCTTTCACCAACGGCAAAGGTTTCAAGCGGCTCAAAGGTATCCAAAACCAAGTCCTTCAATATGACCGCAACAAAAGCAAATCTTACCGTAACCGCATATTCCGGACTTAACAACAAGGATTTTGCAAACGCCAAAAAGATTGTCAGCACCATCGGCCCCAAAACCGTTGCCGCTCAGAGTGTAAATCAGCTTAAGGGCAAATCGGCAAGCACGGGTAAGTATTATACCTCAAGTCATTCTTACACACCTTCCCACACCACCTACACTTCGTCAAGAACGGGAAGCTCTTATTCATCATCCTCCTCGGCTTCAAGTCAGAGAGTTTATATCACCGAAACCGGAACAAAATATCATTACAACAGCAAATGCGGAAACGGTGATTACTATTCGGTACCTCTTGAAGAGGCTGTTGCACTCGGCCTTAAGCCCTGTGAGAAATGCGTTAAATAATCAAACCGTATAAATGCAGAACAGATGCAGGTTCGTTAAGAACAGGCATCTGTTTTTTCTTTCTCAAAATATATGAAAATTGTGCTGTCGGCACACCAAAAGTTTTTCGGTAACTGTATAATATACAGTAACAGAGTGTTGAAGGTTTTTATCGTTGGCACAAAGGAGGAAGAAAAATGGGAATGGTGGCATTGAAATGCCCGAATTGCGGGGCTGATATTTCCATAAACGAGTCAAAGGATTTCGGCTTCTGCGAATACTGCGGCACCAAGGTCATGCAGGAAAAAATAGTTGTGGAGCATCGCATAGACGAATCCGGCAAATATGATAATCTCATTAAGCTTGCCGACCATGCTTATTCCGGCAAGAATTACGGCGAGGCCTATGATTATTACACAAAGGCAATGGAAATCAAGCAGGAGGCAGGAGCTGTCATTTTCAGAAAGGCGATTTGTGCCGGCTATCTTTCAAATTGCGGCGAAAGAAACAGCGAAGTCACTTCGGGCGTGAGAGAGGCTTTTTCATCGGCATCCGATGATGAAAAATCCGCTTTCAGGTCAGAAATAATCGGCCTTGTGACGGATTTTCCGCTTTCACAGCCTTCTGTTTTTTACGGTGTCGAAGCCTGTGAAAATTATATAAACCGTCTTTTGGGCCATGTGTCGCTGGCGGAAAAGCTTTATCTTTATACGGATACGGAAGACAAAAATGTTGTCGGCTCTTACTGCCGCTCCGTCATAAATTTCTGCAATACACTTAAGCTTTCATATAAATATGAGCGAATTAAAAACGAGCAGAAGAAATATAACATAAATCTCAGCCTCAACGGTCTTAATGTAAAAACAGGCGACGATAACAACACCATGACTTACACAACGCCTCAGAATGTCATACAGGAAATCGGGCGTATCAGAAAATTCTTCATTGACGAAAGCAACAAATTTATCAGCGGAGAGGCAGGAGCAATCAAAGAGGAGCTTAACACTCTGAAACAAGATGTAAAAGGCTTGCCCATAGTCTTGCAGATACTTCACGGCGCTTTCAGCCTGCCTATGGTGCTTGCTGCCGCTGTACTGCTGCTGATAAAGCCGGGTGCCGGTCTGATATTGCTTGCCGCCGAGCTGATTTGTTTCATTGTTTTCGGCAAGCTTGACAGCGACGGAAAAGCAAGAGCCTTGTTTGACGAAATAACGGCAAACCGTGATATGCTTATGCAAAAGAATAAGCAGCTCAAAAAGAAATAAGGGGGCGTACAAATGGATACTTTGATATTTTATTTCAAAAAACTCAGTAAGCCCAAAAAAGCACTGGCCGTACTTATAACGGTTCTCGTGCTGCTGATAGCTTTCGGCGCTGCCGTGGGCTCGGACAGCGATTCAACGACCGCCGCGGGAACCGTTGAAAATACGGAATCCGTTGTCAGTTCCGAAAATGACGGAACAACGGAGGCTTTGACGGAAGCTGCGGAAGAAAAGACCGAAAAAGCAACGGAAGCAACCACGGAAACCGTACCGGAAAGAACGGCCGTTACAAACGGAAACGAGTCTGTTGAACAGCCTGAATCTGAAGACGGACTTTACGAATCCGAATCAGCAGAATATTGATTTTTTTGATTGAAAGGCGGATTGTTATGAAAAACATGAAAAAACTTCTGTGCGTTATTCTTGCGGCCGTAACTGTTATCGGTGTGTTTGCCGTTTCGGCATCTGCGGCATCTTCTCCTTTGAAAATCACGATAAAAACGGCAAAGGAAAGCTACAATGCCCTTGCCGCCGTAAGGGTTACGGTAACGGTGAAAAACACCTCTTCAAAGAAAGTGAAAAATGTTGTTGTCTTCTCAAAATCCGATGAGCTTATTACCGCTTCGCCCAATCTCGGCAAGGCTTCGGCCTCCGAAATCAAAGCGGGCGGCTCAATGAAATATTCCTATGTGGTTTATCTGAGCAGATATGCCGCCGCAAACACAAATACTCTGCTCAGGTCTGCAATGTTTACTCAGCATTTTCTCGCAAAGCCCGAGAAATTTTCGGCAACCAATAAGGTTTCAAGCGGCTCAAAGACCTCCAAAACCAAGCATATTGACATGACCGCCGGGGACGCATATCTTACGGTCACCGCTTATTGCGGCCTTACCGCAAAGGATTATGCAAACGCCAAAAAGCTTGTCAGAGTGAGCCCTCCGAAGAGCGTGACCGAATATACCGTAAGAGCCGTGAGAGGCGGCAAAAGAAAAACTGCAGGTACATCCTCCGGTAAAACCACGGGTATCGACCCGTCTTTCAAAGCGTTCTGGGACAGCTATGAAGCGTTT
The DNA here is from genome assembly GCA_045642725.1 of Acutalibacteraceae bacterium. Lineage (GTDB taxonomy): Bacteria > Bacillota > Clostridia > Oscillospirales > Acutalibacteraceae > CAG-177. The sequence continues at coordinate 25,834 of JAZUJJ010000102.1, read as the reverse complement.
ATGATAAAGAATTATAAAATTATCTGTAACCCGACTGCCGCAGGATTAAATGAGTATATCGGCCTTTTTGCACAGTATAGTGATATGCTTGATAAAATTGATAAATATACGGATGACGATCTTACCGACGAAGAACTTGAATATATGCTGGCGGTTGAAGCCCGTGTTGCCGAACTGGGTGTCGGCTTGGCTTTATCGTAATTTTTCATAAAGAATTATTACTGACCCGATTTATTTCAAAAAATCGGGTCTGTTTTTTTATATAAAATACTGTTCAAAACGCATTTATTATGTTATAATAAACCAAATATATGTAAATTGGGGAGGTGGGCGAATGAACAACCGACCTGTTGAGGATGAAAACGGCGGTCAGGAGCTTATAATCGGCAGGAATGCCGTGACGGAGGCTGTTAAAAGTGACCGTGAAATAGATACGCTTTTTGTTGCTTCGGGTGACAGAAGCGGTTCCATAGGTATAATAATCGGTAAGGCCCGTGAAAAAGGGATAGTTATAAAAGAGGTTGACCGCAGAAAGCTTGACGCCATGTGCGGCGGCGGTAACCATCAGGGCGTTGCCGCAAGAGCGGCGGCACATAAATACGCCGAAATTGAAGATATTCTCGCTCTTGCCCGTGAAAAAGGTGAGGACCCGTTTGTGATAATCTGCGATGAGATTGAAGACCCGCATAATCTCGGAGCAATAATCAGAACGGCTGATGCCTGCGGAGCTCACGGAGTAATAATACCGAAGCGCAGAGGCGTTTCACTGACCTACGCTGTCGGAAAGGTTTCCGCCGGAGCGGTTGAATATGTTCCCGTTGCGAGAGTGACAAATCTGCCCGCCGCCATTGAAGAGCTCAAAGAAAAGGGCTTCTGGATATACGGAGCGAATATGGACGGTACCCCCTGGGATAAGCAGGATTACAGCGGAGCGGTTGCTCTTGTTATCGGCTCCGAGGGCAGGGGAATAAGCCGCCTTGTCAAAGAAAAATGTGATTTTATTGTTTCTCTTCCCATGAAAGGTAAGATAAATTCCCTTAACGCCTCTGTGGCGGCGGGAATATTGATGTACGAAGTTATTAAACACAGGTAAGGGTGGAAAAGATGACAGATTATTTTGATCCCCAGAAAAAGGATGAAGAGCTTGAAGCCATACTCCGTGAAGTGAGAGGCGAGCCGGCCGTTGAGGAGCCCGTAGAAGAGGAGCCCTCAAAAAGCTGGTCGATGGAGGACATTGACAGACTTATTGCCGGCACAAACGGAGAGGAATATATTCCCCCCGAGCCGAAGGAGTCCGCTCACGACAAATTCGCAAGATTTTTCACCACGGAATTTGATGAGGATATGTTTACCATCCGTCCCATGAATGAAAAAGAAGAGCCCGCCGAAATGCAGGATATTTCCTCCGGCAGCTCCGATGAAATGGACGGTCAGGAAACTCTTTTTGCCGACGATGAGCCGGAGGAAGAGGAGTTTGTCTTTGACATGGAAACGGTTGTCATTCCCGATGACACTCCTGCTCCCGCTGCCGCAAAATACGGCAGAGCTCCCGCAAAGCCCAATCCTCTGCCGCCTTCAATAGAAGAAAAGAAGCCGGAGCCCGTACAGGAAAAGAAAGAGCCCGAAAAAGACGAAGAGGAAGAAAACCCCGTTGATTACAGGGCAAGATTTTTCACCAAGCTCCGCCTTGAGGATATTGAAATGCCTCCCGAGGAGGAGGTCAAGGAAGACGGTCCCGTTGACAAATCCGGTATAGTCGTCTGCAAGAGCGACGAGCAGGCGGAGGGCGACCTTGAAGCCATGCCCACCGTGGTTGCCGCCGAGGATGTTGACAAGCACACCGCCGAAAAGACAAAGATTGCCGAAACTCCGATACCCGAAAGCAAAAAAGAAGAAAAGACCGATGATGTTGAAGGTCAGATAGTTCTTACGGGCTTTGTTGATATTCCCGAGGAAGCTATTCCCGACAGAGCAAGAGAAGGCGAGGTCGAGGAAAGCCTCTGGGAAAGAAGAAAGAAAAAGGCCGAGTCCTTCAAGCTGGATGAATTTGAAGATGATTTCAGCGACGAGTTCGACGCCATTCCGGATGATTTGCCCGATATAGACGAGGAAGAGGAAAAGGAGAAGGTGGAGGTTGACGCTTCCACAACCGTTTCCCTTACCGATACCGTGGGCGAATATAACACGCCCGATGACCGCAGCAGTATTCATTCGAAGCTGACGGCAAGAATTTCAAAAATGCTCGGCAAGGTTGCCGTTATCGGTCTGATTGATGTTTTGCTTATTCTGGCAGCGGTTATCCCCGCACTTGCAGAGGTATTTTCTGCCGAAACAAGCATATTCAGCAGCAATTCCGTAATTCTCTGCGTTGTAAATGCGGTGCTTATCATTGCCGCCGCAGCACTTGACAGCGAAAGATTCTTTGATTCGTTTACGGGCCTTGCAAAGGGCAGGATAACCGGAGACACAGCCACGGCTCTCGCCGTTGCCGTTGCCCTTGTTGAAAACACCGTTTCCGCAGTGACCGGGGCAAGCGCTCCCGTTTTCGGCGCCGTTGCCGTTTTCGGAATTTTGCTCAGCAAGCTTACGGATTTCATAAACGCCCGCAGAATACTCGCAAACTTCAATGTCTGCGCTTTCAACTATGACCATAATATGTATTCGGTTCATACCTTTGAAAATGAATCCGAAATTTTTGAGCTCGGCCGCGGCCTGCTTATGGGCAACGCCGAAATGCTCTATTCCTCAAAGGTTGAATTCCCCTCTGATTTCATAAAGAATTCGGATAAGGACAGCAACAACGAAAAATATACACGCTATATGGTTATCGGCTCCGCAGTGCTTTCACTGGTGGCAGGCATAATTGTCGGCATTGCTCACAGAAATACTGTTATGATAAGCGGATTTATGAGCGGCTTCTCTGCCTTTGCCGGTACATTCTGCCTGACTGCTCCCGTTTTCGGAAGATTTATACCCTCATTCATAACCTATATTACAAACCGCAGACTTAACAGCGAAGGCACCATGGTTGTCAATATGGAGGCCGCCGAAAAGGCTGCCAACGCCAACGCCGTTGTTCTTGACTCAGCAGATATATTTGACCGTAAGGGCTGTACCATGCACGGTATGAAGGATTTCAAGAGCATGAGAATAGATGTTGTTCTTCTCTATGCCGCTGCCATGGTCATCAAGTCAGGCGGTCCCCTTAAAGAGTGCTTCGAGAGCGTTGTTGACGGCAGACAGGATTTACTGCCTCCCGTAAGAGAGCTTGTTTATGAAGACAAAATGGGCATCTCCGCAAGAATTTACGAGCAGAAGGTTTTACTCGGCAACCGCAATATGCTCATTCATCACAACATAAAGGCGCCCGATAAGAGCGTTGAGGAAAAGTATCAGCACGACGGCAGAAAGGTTATTTACCTTGCCTGCAATGAACAGCTTGCCGCAATTTTCGTTGTCAGCTATAAGGTTGACGAAACAATGAAAAATTACCTGCGTCAGCTTGAAAAGAACGGCATTCAGATTCTTGTACGCACCAACGATGTGAATGTTACCGAGGAGCTTATTTCCGAAAGATTCGGTATCAGCCCCGACAATTTCAAGATTCTTTCCTCTGTGGCAGGCAGACTTTTCAAGAGAAGAAAAGACACGGTCAGCGATACACTTCCCGCAGAGATTATTCACGACGGTGAGCCCCGTTCAATGCTCAGGGCTGTTGCCTCAGCCTGTGCCATGGCCGCCAAAAACAAGCTCGGCACGATTCTGCAGATTGCCGTAATGCTTGTGGGTCTTATTCTTTCAATCATAATCGGTGCAGGCAACGAAATCGGCCTTACCGCACTTTGGGCCATACTTATTATGGTAATTGAAAGCGTCGGTCTTACCGGAGTTCTTTCTCTCGGAAAAAAATAAAAGAAGACTTGACAAATCGGGAATTATATATTAAAATGACTTGCACAACAAAGAAGAGCAGGTTCCGCTCTCACCTTCCGGGCAAGTTCCCGAGTCGGTCAATAGCTATTCAGAGCCTTCGGGTTCGTCAGCGTTGATTTTATGCGAGGTGGAGCAATTCTGCCTCGCTTTTCATTTGTTTTCAATAGCTTTGAGGAGGCGCTTAGTATCAGCAAGCAGGAACAGCAGATCAATGAAGAAATCCGCGACAAGGAAGTAAGACTTATTTCCGAGGAAGGCGAGCAGCTCGGCATTATGTCCGCAGCAGAGGCTCTCAAATTAGCGGAAGAAAAAAGCCTTGACCTCGTAAAAATTGCACCTATGGCAAAGCCGCCCGTGTGCAAGATTATGGATTACGGCAAATTCAGATTTGAGAAAGCGAAAAAAGAGAAGGAAGCCAGAAAGAATCAGAAGATAATCGAAACAAAAGAAATCAGGCTTTCACTCAACATCGACACTCACGATTTTGACACAAAGATTAACCATGCCAAAAAGTTCATTGGCGACGGCGACAAGCTTAAGGTTTCAATCAGATTCAGAGGTCGTGAAATGGCTCATCCCGAGCTTGGTCTTACCATTATGCAGCGTGCCGCAGAAGCACTTGCAGAGGTTGCCAATGTCGAAAAGGCTGCCAAGCTTGAAGGCAGACAGATGCTGATGTTTATGGCCCCCAAAGCATCCAAGTAACAAATTATTAAGGAGGATATACCAATGCCCAAGATTAAGACACACAGCGGCGCAAAGAAGCGCTTCAAAATCTCAAAGAACGGCAAGCCCATGCGTGCCCATGCTTACAAGTCACACATTCTCAACAAGAAGAGCACCAAGCGTAAGAGAAATCTTCGCAAGGTTACTGTTGCCGATGTAACAAACTGCAAGCAGATCAAAAGACTTGTACCTTATAAATAATATCTGAAATTACTACGGAGGAAATAAAACATGGCTCGTATTAAAGGCGCTATAATGACTCGCAAGAGAAGAAATAAAGTTCTCAAGCTCGCTAAGGGCTACTATGGCTCAAAGCACGCTCTCTTCAAGACTGCCAAACAGGCTGTTATGAAGAGCGGCAACTATGCATATATCGGCAGAAAGCAGAAGAAGAGAGACTTCAGAAAGCTTTGGATCACCAGAATTTCCGCTGCCTGCAAGGCAAACGGCATGAACTACTCAACATTCATGAACGGTCTTAAGAAGGCTGACATCAATCTCAACAGAAAGATGCTCTCCGAGATCGCTATTGCTGACCCCGCAGCTTTCACAGCTCTTACAGAGAAGGCAAAGGCAGCTCTCAACTAAATAAAAAATTATCCGACGGTCGGTTGACCGTCGGATTTTTTTGCCTGTAAAAGAATGAAGACGAACTGTTTTTTACTGCTTTAAGCATCATCCTACAATAAATTTATCGTTTTCCGTCAGCTCCAGCAGAGAAACGGCGTTTTCAAATATTGATTTGGCGTATTCGAATACTTTCGGGTGGTGTGCGTCACTGCCGCAGTAGAATTTACAGCCTGCCGCCTTTGCAATTCTGTAAATACGCAAAACCGTTTCCTGTTCTTCCGGCTCAAAACCCATATCACTTGCGTTGAGTTCGATTCCCACGCCGGTTTTTGCGGCACGGGTGAAAAGCTCGCCTGCTTCGGTTTCGGGGATAAGCTTCAGAGTTTCAAGATAGGTTTCACGCTCTCTTGCAATAAGTCCGCAGGTGAGGTGAGCTATGCCGATTTTTTCAAAGGGAAGGTCTTTTTTCAGCAGCTCGTCAAAGCGGCGGCACCAGGTGTTTGCCCTTGCCTGCGGTGTGGCGGTTTCTTCCGCGGTCACGGTGTAATCATCCATGTGAAAATGGGTTGTGGGAATGATTACGAAGCCGAAAGAATCAAATCTTTCCTTTGAAACACCAACGGTCTGGAATTTATTCTGCTCTGTTTCACAGCCGAAAAGAAATCTGATATTTTTGCCTTCCGGCAGGGGCAGAATTTCACAGATGTGAGCAAAATCCTGACGCGAATACCAGCTTGATGCGCCCTCGACCGTTTCATCCCAGAAGTGATCGGTGACACAAATCGTTTTATAATTATTATCCTCGGCATATTTCAGCATTCTTTCAGCCGTTTGCTCCGGGTCTTTTGAGCACAGTGAAAGCTGTGAATGTATGTGAAGGTCGTGGTCAACAATATATTTCATTTCACTTTACCGCCTTTTGAATAATATAATATGAAATTTGCCGGATTTGTTATTATCAATAAAGCACAATCTTTATAAAAAATCAAGTCTTGTTTTAATGATTTTTCTGCGTTAATAGATATTGAGGTGAAAAACGGATGAAAAGGAATTATTCAAAAATATTCTGCAATTATGCTCTTGAAAATGCAGCTTATTTCGGCACGAAAATCTGATTTCGGATATTGCGGAAATTGCCGGGGAGTATTTTCCACGGGATAGCAGTATCGTTGTCGAGCTTCCGCCCCGGATTGGGGAATGGAAAGCGCAGGAAATTCTTTCACGGGGCGGATTTCTTATATATGAATGGCAGCCGGCTCCCGACGGATATTCAAATCTTTGCCTCGCCGTGAAAAAGAGCTGAAAAATTACTATTGACAATCGTAAAAAATGCATATAATATAAATATAATTAAAATAAGACAGGTATGCCCTATGGAAAAAATAACCGCAAGGAATAATGATAAAATAAAATATGCGGTAAGGCTGAGCACATCCTCTGCCTTTCGCCGTGAAAACGGTGAGTTCTTTCTTGAGGGTGCCCGCCTTTGTTCCGATGCCGCAAAAACCGGAGTTGAAGTGAAAAGAGCGTTTTTTACTTCATCGGCTCTTGAAAAATACGGTGAGTATATTTCCGCAGTGATTTCGGTTTGCCCCGAAGCTTATGAAATAAGCGCAGAGGTTGCCGAAAGACTTTCGGACACGGGCTCGTCACAGGGCGTCTTCTGCATCTGTGCCGAAAAGCCGCTTTCCGGCGCAATAAAGCCCGACGGTAAATATATTGCTCTCGAAAACATTCAGGACCCGTCAAATCTCGGCGCAATATGCAGAACGGCGGAGGCCCTCGGTACGGACGGACTTATTGTCAGCGGAGGCTGTGACATTTTCAACCCCAAAGCTCTGCGTGCCGCCATGGGTTCTTCTCTGCGCATAAGCATAACGGAAACGGAATGCCTGCCTTCTTTAATTGAAAAAGCAAATTCAGACGGTATGCTGACCCTTGCTTCCGTTCCCGCAAGGGATGCGGATGACATTCGCCTTGTCGATATGCCGGGCGGAGTAATCTGCTGTGTGGGAAATGAGGGCAACGGCCTGAGCAAAGAAACCGTTGATGCCTGCCGCCGCAGAGTAACGATTCCCATGGAGGGCAGAGCGGAATCACTCAACGCTTCCGTTGCCGCCGCCATACTTGCCTGGGAGCTGAAAAGATGAGTAACAGGAAATACTGGATATGGCTTTCCGCGGCTCTGGGTGCAGGTGCAAGAACAGATGAAATACTTTCCGCTTACCCCGACCCGGAAAAGCTTTATAATGACAGCCGTACCGAAAGAGCCCTGAGCGGTGTTTTTACCAAAGCAAAGCTTGACAAACTTGAGCAGACCTCTGTTTCGGATGCGGAAAACATCATAAGCCTCTGTGAAAAAAACGGCTGGGGAATAACCGTTCCCGATGATGACGATTATCCCGAAATGCTCAGACGCCTTTCGGATATGCCTTTGGTGCTTTATTACGACGGCGATATAAGCTGTCTTAAAGACAAAGTGGCCATTGGTGTTGTCGGAACACGAAACCCGACCTACGACAGCGTTGAAATAGCCAAAAAGCTCAGCAATGAAACAGCAAAGTGCGGCGCGGTCATAGTCAGCGGAGGAGCCCTCGGCATTGATTCCGCCGCCCATGAAGGTGCCTTGCTTGCAAACAGACCTACGGTGTGCGTTCTCGGCTGCGGTCTCGGAACAAGATACCTTATGACAAATGATGTCATGCGCCGTCAGATAGCTCAGTGCGGCGCGGTGGTTACGGAATATCCGCCTTTTGCGCAGGCGGGGAAATCAAACTTTCCTCTTCGCAACCGCATAATTTCCGGCCTCAGTCACGGCGTTCTTGTTGTTGAGGCAGGTGAAAGAAGCGGTTCTCTTATAACGGCAAGATTTGCCGTTGAACAGGGCAAAGAGGTTTTTGCCGTTCCCGGCAGTATTCTTTCAAGCGCATATACGGGCGCCAACAGGCTTATCCGTGACGGGGCAAGAGCGGTGACCTGCGCTTCCGATATTCTTTTACCGTTTAAGCAGATGTTTCCCGACAAGCTTGACCTTTCTGCAAAATCCGATGAGCTTCCGAAAGGTACCCCGAAAAGAGGGGAACGAAAAATAAACCGTGCAAAAATTATTCCGAAAGGGCTTGACCCGGACTCTGAAGCGGTGTATGCTCTGCTCGGAAACGAGCCCCTGCATTCAGATGAAATTTGTGTTATGAGCGGTCTTTCACCCTCAAAGGTAATTGCCGCCCTCACCGTTCTTGAAATGAACGGCTATGCAGAACAAACCGAAGGAAATAACTATATTCTTTCTTAACATATATCAGGAGACAAATATTAGGAGACAAACAAATGTCAAAGCTTATTATCGTTGAGTCGCCGGCAAAGGCGAACACCATCAAAAAATACCTCGGCAGCGGTTATGAGGTCGTGGCTTCAAAAGGTCACATCAGAGACCTTCCCGACAAGAAGCTGAATGTTGATGTCAATAACCGCTATGCTCCGAAATATGAGATAATTCCCGAAAAGAAAAATCTTGTCAAGGAGCTTAAAGAGAAAGCCGCTTCAAGTGAAAAAGTTTTTCTCGCAACCGACCCGGACCGTGAGGGAGAAGGAATATCATGGCACCTTGCCACCGTTCTCGGCCTTGACCTTAAATCCGCAAACCGTGTTACCTTTAACGAGATAACCAAGAGCGGTATAAAGGCCGGTATGGAAAGCCCGAGAAAAGTCGATATGGACCTTGTCAACGCTCAGCAGGCAAGAAGAATACTTGACCGTCTTGTGGGTTATACTCTCAGCCCCTTTGTGTCGCAGAAAATCAAGCCCCGTCTTTCCGCAGGCAGAGTTCAGAGTGTTGCGGTCAGACTGATTGTTGACCGTGAAGAGGAGATAGAGGCGTTTGTTCCCGAGGAATACTGGACCGTTGAAGCAAAGCTTGCAACGGAGCAGAGAAGGGTACTTAAAGCCACTCTCGAATCCGACGAAAACGGCAAAGTGAAAATTACCGACGAAGCGGGCGCAAAGAAATACACCGCTCGCCTTGACGGCTCGGACTTTGAAGTAAAATCAATCAAAAAGGGCACAAAAACCAAAAAGGCGGCACCTCCCTTTACAACCTCAACTCTTCAGCAGGAGGCTTCCAGAAAGCTGGGCTTCCAGGCATCAAGAACCATGAGAGCCGCTCAGGAGCTTTATGAGGGCGTTGAAATAACCGGTCACGGCAGAATGGGTCTTATCACTTACATGAGAACAGACTCACTCCGTATTTCCGACGAGGCAAGAGCCGCAGGAACGGAATTCATTGAAAAGAATTTCGGCAGGGAATATGTTCCCGCAAAGCAGAATTTTTATAAAACCAGTGCCGCCGCTCAGGACGGCCACGAGGCCATAAGACCGTCAACTCCGTCAATCACTCCGGAGTCTGTGGCAAATGACCTTACCCCCGATCAGTTCAAGCTCTACACCCTTATATGGAGAAGATTCATAGCCTGCCTTATGGCACCCTGTATTCAGAATACATCAAAGGTTGAGGTCATTTCCCACAAGGAAGAAAAGCCGGACGAATTCTGTATTCTCACCGCAACGGGCTATTCCGTAAAATTCGAGGGCTTTACAAAGGTTTATGACATCAGTGATGAAGAGCTTAACAAGAATATTCTTCCCGAGGTCAAGCAGGATGAAAAACTGAAGCAGAAGGAAATCACTCCTGCCCAGCATTTCACTCAGCCCCCCGCCAGATATACGGAAGCTTCACTTATCAAGGAGTTGGAGGAAAACGGTGTCGGCCGTCCCTCAACATACGCTTCCATAATTTCCACCATTACAAGCAAGGAATATGTGGAAAGAAAGCAGAAGCAGCTTGTTCCCACGGAGCTCGGCAGAGCCGTGACAAAGCTTCTTAAGGAAAGATTTCCGAAAATAGTCAACACAAAGTTTACCGCTCAGATGGAAACAGACCTTGACAAGGTCGGCAGCGGTGAAACCGATTACATAAAGATGCTGGATGATTTTTATCCCGAGCTGAAATCACTTGTTGATAAGGCAAGAGCAGAGATGAGGGGTGAAAAGATACGCCTTGAAGAGGATGTTACCGACATTCCCTGCGAAAAATGCGGCAGCATGATGATAATCAAAACCGGCAGATACGGCCGCTTCCTCGGCTGTTCAAATTACCCTGAGTGCAACAATGTCATGCCTCTTGTGCTGGGTAAGGGCCTTTGCCCGGTCTGCGGCGGAGACATAATCGAAAAAAGATCAAGAAAAGGTTATCTTTTCTATGGCTGTTCGGCATACCCCGGATGTTCATTTTCAAGCTGGGATCCTCCGACGGGAGAAAAATGCCCGGTCTGCGGCAAAGCAATGTTTGCAAAGAAGGGCGGCAAGCCCTACTGCGGCAACCCGGATTGTGAAAACGGCAAAAAGCCGGTGACAAAGAAAAAGTGATATGGAAAAGGTAAAAATAATCGGCGGCGGCTTCGCCGGATGTGAAGCGGCGTGGCAGCTTGCCAAAAGAGGTATTGAATCAGAGCTTTATGAGATGAAGCCCGTACGGTTTTCACCCGCTCATTCAAGCGAAGGCCTTGCGGAGCTTGTCTGCTCAAATTCCTTTAAGGCCTTAAGGGTTGAAAGCGCCGCAGGGATGATGAAAGCGGAAATGGAAAAAATGGGTTCCCTTTGCGTTGAGTGTGCAAAGGCCACAGCCGTTCCCGCCGGAGGAGCCCTTGCGGTGGACAGAGATAAATTCTCCGCTCTTGTTACCGAAAAAATCACATCAAACGATAAAATCACTCTCATCCGTGAGGAAGTCACGGAGATTCCCGACGGCTTTGTTATAATAGCCGCAGGGCCTCTTGCTTCGGAGGCGTTGAGTGAAAAAATAAAAGCCCTCTGCGGCGGCAGCCTAAGTTTTTTTGATGCGGCGGCACCCATAGTTACGGCAGAGAGCATTGACCTTGAAAAAGCTTTCCTTCAGTCAAGATATGACCGCGGTGAGCCCGATGATTATATAAACTGCCCCATGAACAAAGAAGAATATGAGGCGTTTTATGAGGCTCTTATTTCGGCCGAAAGCGCACCCGTTCACACCTTTGACAAGAGAAAAGATGTTTATGAGGGCTGTATGCCCATTGAGGTCATGGCTTCAAGAGGTCATGACACCATAAGGTTCGGCCCGATGAAGCCCTCAGGGCTTGTTGACCCGAAAACGGGGCACAGACCCTGGGCAAATCTTCAGCTTCGCAAGGAAAACACCGATGCAACGATGTATAATCTTGTGGGCTTTCAGACAAATCTTAAATTCGGCGAGCAGAAACGGGTTTTCTCAATGATACCCGCTCTTCACGATGCCGAGTTTGTGAGATACGGCGTTATGCACCGCAACACCTTTATTGATTCGCCCCGTCTGCTCAATGATGATTTTTCATTCAGGGAGAGAGAAAATCTTTTCTTCGCCGGGCAGATAACGGGTGTTGAGGGATATATGGAATCTGCCATGAGCGGAATTCTTGCGGGTATCAACGCCGCAAACAAAATAAACGGCAAAGAAAAATTCCTGCCGCCTGCCGAAACAATAACAGGTGCGCTGGCAAGATATGTTGCCGACGAAAGCGTTAAAAGCTTTCAGCCCATGGGAGCTTCCTTCGGCCTGCTTCCGCCTCTCGAAAAGAAAATCAGAGACAAAAAGCAGCGTTATGAGGCTCTTGCCGAAAGAGGACTTTCGGCACTTGAAACACAACTTTCAAAATTTTAACAAAGGATAATATTTGGAGGTATTATTGTGGTCCTTGAAAAATTAATTGCACTTATTTGTGACGAATTCAGCCTTGATGAATCCGAAATCGACGAAGACACTCTCCTTGAAGGCATTGTAAGTGATGAATTCGAAATGCAGGAGCTTGTCAGTGCTATCGAAAGCGAATTTGAAATCGAGCTCGGTGTTGAGCCCGGCGACGAATGGAGCATCGGTGAGCTTGCCGAAGCAGTTTCGGAAGCTTATTGATGATTCCGAAAGGAAGAATTACCGATGAAAGAAACACTTGAAGCATTACAGAAAAAGCTGGGATATGAATTTAAGGATATTTCACTGCTTGAAACGGCTCTGACTCATTCCTCATACGCCAATGAGAGGGGCACCGTCTGCAATGAGCGCCTTGAGTTCCTCGGTGATGCCGTTCTGGGCTTCGTGTCTGCAAATTATCTGTTCTGCAACTATGATTTTCCCGAAGGCGAGCTTACAAAGCACAGAGCCGCAAGGGTCTGCGAAAAAGCCCTCTGCGTTTTTGCCAAGGAGCTTGATATAGGCTCCGCTCTGCTTCTGGGTAAGGGTGAAGAAAGAATGGGCGGCAGGAGCAAGCCCTCAATGCTTGCAGATGCTTTTGAAGCCGTGCTTGCCGCAGTTTATCTTGACGGCGGCCTTGAAGAGGCGAAAAAAATCGCGCTTCGTTTTGTTGCAAGACACGATTTTCTTGATGACAGCAAAGATTATAAAACCACGCTTCAGGAGATAATTCAGCGCAATCCCGAAGAGCATGTTGAATATGTTGTTGCCGATGAAAGCGGCCCGGCTCACGATAAGCATTTTGCGGTTGAGGTTCACCTTAACAGCAATATTATCGGCAGAGGCGAAGGCAAAAGCAAAAAGATTGCGGAGCAGATGGCTGCTAAAGAGGCTCTTGCTCTTATGGGAATTGACGGATGAAACATATAAATGTTGCACTTTTTGTTGTTCATAAGGGCTGCCCTCACACCTGTTCGTTCTGCAATCAGAGAAGTATAACGGGGGTTCATAAGGAACTCACTGCGCAGAATGTTCATTCCGCAGTTAAAACCGCTCTGGCTTCTCTCGACCCGCAGACAGCAGCAGGGGGAGAAATAGCCTTTTTCGGCGGCAGCTTCACCATGGTGGAGCGTGATTATATGATTTCCCTTCTTGAAGCGGCATACGGTTATGTTAAAGACGGGCTGTTCAAGGGAATAAGAATATCCACGCGCCCCGACGGTATTGATGACGAAAGATGCGCTTTACTTAAAAAATACGGTGTTACCGCTGTTGAGCTCGGCGCACAGAGCCTTGACGATGAGGTGCTTCGGCTGAATGAAAGAGGTCACACCGCAAAGCAGGTGGAGGATGCCTGCAGAATGCTGCATTCCTACGGCTTCGAGCTCGGTCTTCAGATGATGACGGGGCTTTACGGCTCAAAGGATGAGGACAGTATAAGAACGGCGGAAAAAATGATTGCCATGAGCCCCGCAACGGTCAGAATATATCCGACGGTGGTCTTGAAGGGCACAAGGCTCTGCGAGCTTGCACAGCAGGGTGCTTTTGTTCCCGTCGGTGTTGAAGAATCCGTTGAGCTTTGCTCAAAGCTCATACCCATGTTTGAAAATGCGGGTATCAAGGTCATCAGAGTCGGTCTTCATTCCGGCGGAGATGTGGAAGCGGAAATGACCGCAGGTGCTTTTCATCCGGCTCTTCGTGAGCTTTGCGAGGGGCGGATATACCGCAATGCCGCCGCTGCCGTGCTTGAGGGTCTTCCTCACGGGGAATATGTGCTTGCCGTGGGAAAGGGCTGTACCTCAAAGATGACAGGGCAAAAAAGAACAAATATCGCCTTCCTCAAAGCAATGGGCTATGACTGCACCGTTTGCGAGGAAGATGGAATTGACAAATACAAGGTCAAGGTAAGGTAAAAAGATGATACTTAAATCAATAGAGATGCAGGGCTTCAAATCCTTTCCCGACAAGACAGTTCTTGAGCTGGGTAAAGGCATAACGGGAGTCGTGGGCCCCAACGGTTCGGGAAAGAGTAATATTTCCGACGCCGTTCGTTGGGTTCTCGGTGAGCAGTCCACAAAGGCGCTCAGAGGTGCCCGAATGGAGGATGTTATCTTTGGCGGAACGGGGCGCAGAAAAGCGCTTGGTTATGCCGAAGTAACTTTGCGTCTTGACAATAAAGACAGAAGTCTCGCCAAGGATGCGGATGATGTTGCCGTTACAAGAAGATATTACCGCTCCGGCGAAAGTGAATATAAGCTTAACGGAGAGGTTTGTCGTCTGCGTGACATTCACGAGCTGTTTATGGATACGGGTCTCGGCAGGGACGGTTATTCCATGGTCAGCCAGGGCAGAATTGCCGACCTGGTTTCGGCAAAATCCACCCAGCGCAGAGATATGCTTGAGGAAGCGGCGGGAATTTCTCATTTCCGTTACAGAAGAGCGGATGCCATACGCCGTCTTGAGCAGGCGGAGGAAAACCTTGTCCGTCTGAGGGATATTCTTGCAGAGCTTGAGTCAAGAATAGGTCCCCTTAAAATTCAGAGCGAAAAGGCCATTAAGTTTCTCGCTCTTTCGGAAGAAAAGAAAACTCTTGAAATCGGTCTCTGGCTTCACACCATAGAAAGAGCAAGCGCAGGGCTCAGAGAGCAGGAAAACAAGCTTTCCATTGCCAATGCTCAGTATGAGGATGTGGAAGCAAAGCTTGAAGAGACCAACGAAAAGATTGAAGATATAATCAAAAAGGCTCAGGAGCTTACCGTTGAGGTTGAAAGACTTACCCGTTCAATCAGCGACGCTCAGTCAAAGGCGGCGGAAATTGACGGTCAGGTGGCTGTTCAGAGAAACACCATTGAGCACAACAACAGCACCATTGAGCGAATCAGAGCAGATATGGGTGACGGCGAAAAAACCGTTGCCGAAATAGACGCTCAGATTGAAGAAGCAAAAAAGGATATAGAAGAAAAGCTTGAAAAGACAGCCGCCGTCAAAGCGGAGCTTACATCAGAGCTTGAAAAGCTGAATTCACTGCTGGGCCAAAACGGCGAAAACAGCGAAAAGGTGAGAGCGGTCAACGAAAAGCTCACTGCGGCAAACATAAAGCTCAGTGACATCAGAGTTGAAAAATCCACCGCCACATCCTCTGCTTCGGAGCTTAAGACAAGAATTGCCGCCATTGATGAGGTTATCGAAACAAGAGGCGGAATAGTTGAATCTCTTGAAAGAGAAAAAGCGGCGGCAGAAAAAGAAATACGCCGTCTTAAAGATACGGAAAAGGAAAACAGAAATTCCGTTGACGGTTACAGACTCATAATAGAGGCAAGAGAAAGCAAAGCCGAAAAGCTCCGCAAGGAGGTTGAAAGCTTTAATCTTGACATATATCAGAAAAATGCAAGAATAAAAATGCTTGATGACCTTGAAAAGAATCTTGACGGTTATGCAGGTTCTGTTCAAAAGGTTATCAAAGAGGCAAAAAGAGGCGCCTTGAGAGGCATCCACGGCACTCTTTCACAGCTTATTTCAACAGACGGAAAATATTCCGTTGCCGTTGAAACCGCACTCGGTGCCGCAATTCAGAACATTGTCACCGATGACGAAAGCTGTGCAAAAAGAGCCATTGCTTACCTTAAAGACAACAGAGCGGGCAGAGCGACCTTCCTGCCCCTTACCTCGGTTAAATCCCGTCCGTTTACGGAAAAGGGTCTCGACAAATGCGAGGGATATATCGACATAGCTTCAAGTCTTGTTGACTGTGATAAAAAATATGCCGAAATCATAGATTCACTTCTCGGCAGAACTGCGGTCGTTGACAATATTGACAACGGCATTGCCATGGCAAAGCAATTCTCCTACCGTTTCAAAATAGTTACCCTTGACGGTCAGGTGCTCAATGCCGGAGGTTCCATTACCGGCGGTTCAAGAGGCAGCGGAGCCGGCTTCCTGAGCAGAATAAATGAGATAGAGGAGCTTAAAGAAACCGTAAAGTCTCTTGAAGCCGCTCTTGAAGAGAAGCAGAAAGCCTATAATACGATTTCCGGTGAAATAGCAAACGCTCAGGCTCAGATTGACGCAGGGGATGCGGAGCATATCGTCATTCAGGAGGATATTATCCGTGCCGAAAGCGACCTGAAGCTTATTGATGACAGATATAAGGCTGCGGTAACTCATATTGAGGAGCTGAAAGCCGAAAAAGAAAGAGCGGGAGCAAGAATAACCGATTCCGCCGCCGCGGAAAAGAAAGCGGATGCGGAGATAGAAAAGCTTTCCGCAGAGATTGACAAGCTCAATGAAGAGCTTCTCGGTCTTGATGAGGAAAGAGAAAAGCTTGACGAGCTCCGTGACAAATCGTCTGAAATTCAGAATGAGCTGAATATAAGCCTTGTTTCTCTTAACAAAGAAATCGAGGCTTGCAACGATATAATTGATTCCGCCTGCCTTCGCAAGGAAGCGCTTTCGACAAAGGGCGACAGAATGGGCGAGGAAATCGACCGTATTGAAGCGGAAAACAAAGAAATTCTTGTAAATATCGCCTCTCTTGAAGAGGAGGCAAAGGCCTTGCGTGAAACCTCTGTTTCGACAGAGGATGAAATCACCGCTCTTATCGAAAAGAGAAATGCCGCTGATGCGGAAAATGCTTCACTGCGTGCAAAGGAACACGAGCTTTCCGGTGAAAAGGAAAGGCTCGGCAACGAGCTTGCAAGGCTCGAGGAACGCCGTGATACTCTTGACAAAGAGCTTGAAACCACCAAAAACAAGCTTTATGATGAGTATCAGCTCACATACCGTGAGGCTAAAGAGGTCGGCGTTGTTCCCGAGGATATAGGCAGGGCTCAGCGCATACTTCAGGAGATAAGAGGCAAGATAAGGGCTCTCGGCAATGTCAATGTCGGTGCCGTTGAGGAATACAAAGAGGTGGGCGAGAGATACGAATATATGAGCGCCCAGCTCAACGATGTTGAAAAATCAAAGCAGGAAACCGAAAAGCTTATCAATGAGCTTACGGGAAAAATGGCAGAGAAATTCAGAGAGCAGTTCCGCCTGATAAACAATACCTTCGGTGAAACCTTTAAGGATTTGTTTGACGGCGGCCGCGCAGAGCTTGTGCTTGACGACCCGCTTGATGTGCTCGAATGCAACATCAACATAAAGGTTCAGCCACCGGGCAAGAATGTTCAGAATATTGACCTGCTTTCCGGCGGTGAAAAAGGTCTTGCAGCCATAGCTTTGCTGTTTGCCATTCTCAAGGTCAACCCCGCACCCTTCTGTATTTTCGACGAAGTGGAAGCGGCGCTTGATGATGTTAATGTCAGCCGTTATGCAAGCTATGTCAGAAATATGACCGCAAATACCCAGTTTATTCTCATTACGCACAGACGAGGCACAATGGAAGAAGCGGACATCCTCTACGGTGTAACCATGCAGGAGGAAGGCGTTTCAAAAATGCTTGAGCTCAAGAGTGCCGAAATGGCAAAGAAGCTCGGCCTTGAAAACTGATAAATTTAACGGGAGGAAAAAGAAATGGATGTTTTAACAGCAAAAAATCTGGTTATTGAAGCAGGCGAAAGACTTGTAAAAGCAGGTCTTATTGCCAGAACATGGGGTAATGTAAGCTGCCGTGTTGACGAAAAGACCTTTGTTATCACTCCCAGCGGAAAGCCCTATATCGGACTTAAGCCCGAGGATATAGTTGAGGTTGCCATTGAGGATCTTTCATACAGCGGTGATGTTAAACCCTCAAGCGAAAAGGGTGTTCATGCCGAGGTTTACAAGGCATATCCCGAGGCAAATTTTGTAATTCACACACATCAGAAGGTAGCTTCCGTTGTCAGTGCTTTCAAAACGGGAATTGACAAGGTTTACGGTGAAGCCGAAAAGCTTATCGGTAAGAATGTTCTTCTCGGCGGTTACGGTCTGCCCGGCACAAAGAAGCTGCGCAAGGGTGTTACCTCCGCTCTCAAGCTCAGCCCCTCAAAGGCTGTAATTATGGCTCATCACGGTGCTCTCTGCTTCGGTGCAGACAGCAATGAGGCTTTTGATGTTGCCGAAAATCTTGAAAGAATCTGCTCCGAATACATTCTTGACGGTGCCAAAGAAAAGCTCGGTATTGTTGCCGGAAATCTTGACGAATTCTGCAGCGAGCTTGTAAACAAGCTTACAAATTCGGAAAAGAATATTGAAATTGACAAGGGCTCACTTTACAACAGCACCTGCGAAAGAGAAAACAACAGAATCGTTCTCACCAATCAGGGTGACGGTTCCACAACCTATATGAGCCTTTCCAACGGAGCCGCCAACGGTGAAGTTTCCGACACTGCCGAGGCTCACAGGTCAATTTATCTTGCACAGCCCAAATTCAACTACATTATCCACAATTCAGATAAAGAAACAGTTGCCGTTTCCGTTCTCGGAAAAACAATGAAGCCTCTTCTTGACGATTTCAGCCAGATTTGCGGCACAAAGGTCAAGGTCGCAAAGACCCCCGAAAAGTGCGGCAAGGCAATCAAGGGCAAGAATGCCGTTCTTCTTAAGAATAAGGGTGCCCTTTGCTGCGGATCTGTTGAAGGTGATGCACAGGCTGTTGATATGATTATGAGCAAGAGCTGTCTTACTCTGCTCGGCACAAAGGTGTTTGAGCCCGCTAAGGCAATCAACCCCGTTGAAGCTCTGCTTATGAGAGTTATTTACCTTAAGAAATATTCAAAGCAGGCCGAGAAATAAGATATGGACGGTTATTTTGAAATGATAACGCCTCAGGCCTTCGGCGCGGTTGCCGACGGTGAGCACGATGATACCGAGGCCATACGCAAAGCCATTGAAAGGGCATCGGAAAAAGAGGGTTATGTTTATTTTCCGTGCGGTGTTTACCGCACGGATACCGTTTTTATCCCTCAGAATCTTTGTCTTGAGGCAAAGCCCACATGGTCTTACCGTACCAACGGCAGAGCGGTGATAACTCCGCTGAAAGAGGATCAGGAGTGTGTTTTTGAGATTTCAAACGCCATAGGCACAACCATAAAAGGCCTTTGCTTTGACGGAAAAAATCTCGGCGAGAATATGCACGGCATAAGTATGTGCCGTGAACGCCACACCGTAAATCCAGAGCATACCCTGCGCTTTGAGACCTGTAAGGTTTGCAATTTCAGCGGAAACGGTATGAATATGGTCGGCGCCTGGGCTGTCAGCATAAGAACAAGTATGTTCTGCGGCAACGCAGGGTACGGCTTTTACCTTGACGGCTGTGATGCATTTATTGTTGATAATTTCTTCAGCTTCAATAATATAGGCTTCGGCGGCGACACCTGGAATTCCGCGGTTAATTTCACCTCAAACCGGGTGGAATGGAATAAAATCTGCGGCATAAAGCTCAGCGGCGGTATGCGCTATAACCTTACCGGAAATTATATTGACCGTTCCTACGGCCCTGCCATAGTTATTGAGGCGGCTGAGAATTATCACAAGCGCCTTCACAAAACTCACACCGTTGTCCCTTATGCAATTACCGTGACGGGCAATACCATTGTCAGAAGCGGTAAGGATGCAGAGCCGGGCAGTGATGATGACTGTCATATTCTTCTGAGAAATGCGGCGGGAATAACCGTTACCGGAAACACCTTCAACGTCTGGAAGGATGACGGCAGAAACGGCAGAATTTCACCCTGGTACGGTTTTGTTATTGAAAACTGTTCTCACTGTGTCATTGCCGACAATGCAATGCTTCCCGGTGCCGTAAAAGAACTTATTCACGATAAAGGCGGCCACGGCGAGCAGATGATAATAGAGAATAATGCCGGAGCCCCCGTTCCCGAAAGCGCAAGAGATATTCAGGACCCGTTTACTCCCGTACATTATATGAGCGAGGGTAATGCCCCATGGTACGCCGAAAAGCTTGCAGGGGAAAGTAATGAATAAAAGGTGAGCTTATGTCAAAAGACATTTTGCCGGAAGTCAATGATTTCGGCGCAGTTTTAAGAATCATTGAAAATTCGAAAGAAAGAGCATTGAAAGCCGTAAACACCGAGCTTATCAATATGTATTGGAAAATCGGAGAATATCTTTCTGCTCTTTGCTCAGAATCTTCTTTTGGTGATAAGATTATTGACGAGGTTGCAAAATATATTTCAGAAACAGCTTCAAATCAAAAAGGGTTTAATCGTCGTAATTTATACAGAATGAAGCAGTTTTATGAAACATATAAGGATGATGAATTTGTGTCAGCACTGCTGACACAAATCAGTTGGACAAATCATCTTATGATTATGTCAAAGTCAAAAACAAAAGAAGAGCGCGATTTTTATATTACTTTATCCGTAAAAGAACATTATTCTTCACGGGAACTTGAGAGGCAGCTTGACAGCTCATATTATGAAAGATATATGCTTTCATCGGGAAAACAACTGTCTGAAATTGTTCCGCAGAATGTTCGAAACAGTATCCTCGATAGTTATGTATTGGAATTTCTTGACCTTCCGGAGCAGTATTCAGAGCACAGCTTCAAAAAAGCGATTATAAAGAATCTGAAGCAGTTTATTCTTGAATTCGGAAAGGATTTCACCTTTATCGGAGAGGAATACCGGGTACAGGTCGGAGGACAGGATTTCTATATTGATTTGTTGTTTTATAATCGTGCATTGTCGTGTCTTGTTCCTATTGAACTGAAAATCGGGAAATTCAAGCCGGAACATATCGGACAGATAAATTTCTATCTTGAAGCATTGGACAGAGATGTAAAAAAGGAAAGTGAAAATCCAAGTGTCGGCTTGATTTTATGCGCAAGTAAGGATGATACGGTTGTTGAGTATGCCTTGAGCCGCAGTTTGTCACCGACATTGGTTTCCGATTATAGTCTGTGTTTGCCCGATAAAAAAGTATTGAAAGAAAAATTGAAAGAATTAGCAGGGTTGGCTTTAGAAGAAAGTAACAATGTTGATGATGAGGATTGAGCAACTTTTAGTATAAAGATAAAAAATTACAAATTACGGCAAATCAGCTTGATTATTACACTGTCTTGTAGTACAATATCGCAGAATTGAATACATCTATATGATGTTTGCAGGAAAGTCGGAGAAATCCGGGCCGAAGGAGTAACACTCTCAGGTGTTCCGTAAGGAATGAGGACTGCAGGCGGATAGAGCTTTGGAGAATCTCATTTTACATGGGTGCCGAAGGTGAAAGCGTCGTTTTACGGCGCGAATCTCTCAGGCAAAAGGACAAAGAAATCAACTCCCTTAAAATAACAGGGAATTTTTCGGTATGCCCGTGTGCTGAGGCATACCGTTTTTTGTTTTTCTCCTTTGTTTGTCAGCGTAGATGTGTCGGAAAGAAGGAGAAGAAAATCATGGAAAAAATCACGGCATTCAATGATGTCATCAATTCCTTTGTCTGGGGCAAAGGCGTATGGATACTCATAGCAACGGGTATTCTTATGACGGTTCTGACAAAATTCTTTCAGATTTCTCATCTGGGAGAATGGTGGAAAAACACAATAGGCAGCCTTTTCAAGAAGGATGTTATTTCTCACAGCCGGGAAAAGGCTTCGATTTCACCCTTCCAGGCTCTTTGCACTGCTCTTGCCGCAACCGTAGGTACCGGTAATATTGCCGGTGTTTCCGCCGCTATCTGCATCGGCGGTGCAGGTGCGGTTTTCTGGATGTGGATCGCAGCTTTCTTCGGCATGATGACAAATTACTCCGAAAATGTTCTCGGTATCTATTACCGCAGAAAGAACGAAAAGGGCGAGTGGTCCGGAGGCGCAATGTATTATCTTCAGGACGGTCTCGGCGGAAAGAAAGGTCTTAAGCTTGTCGGTAAGATTCTTGCCGTAATCTTTTCGGTTTTTGCAATGCTTGCTTCCTTCGGTATCGGAAGCATGGGTCAGGTCAACAAAATCGTTCTCAATGTTGAAAGCGCTTTCCCCGTAAAAGCTCTTGCCGATAAAATCGTTTTCGGTGAGGTTAATATGTATCAGCTTGTTATCGGCGTTGTTATCATGATTCTTGTTGCGCTGATAGTTCTCGGCGGCCTCAAGAGAATAGCCAACTTTGCGGAAAAAGTTGTTCCCGTAATGATTATTCTCTTTATTGCCGGCAGCCTTACTGTTATCGGTATCAATTATGCAAATATCATACCTGCCGTTAAAGCCATATTTGTCAATGCTTTCAAGCCGATTGCAGCTCTCGGCGGCGGAGTCGGCTTCATCATCAGCACAGTTATGACTCAGGGCTTCAAGAGAGGCGTTTTCTCCAACGAAGCCGGTCTCGGTTCCTCTGTTATGGTTCACTCAAACTCCAATGTTTCCGAGCCTGTCAAGCAGGGTATGTGGGGTATATTTGAGGTTTTTGCCGACACAATGATTGTATGCACCATGACCGCTCTTGTTGTACTTACCTCCGGCGTTTATGACCTTACGACCGGAAAGGTTATTGACGGGGCCAGTGATGCAACTCTCGTTGCCACCGCTTTCAATCAGATATTCCACTGGGGCGGAATCGGCGCAAAATTCATTGCCGTTGCCATGTTCCTCTTTGCTTTTACCACTGTTCTCGGCTGGTCACATTACGGCTCAAAGGCATGGGAATACATTTTCGGTGCAAAGACAACCGTTATTTACAAAATTATCCATGTAATTACGACCGTTTTCGGTGCCGTACTTACATCTACACTTGCCTGGGATATTTCCGACACCTTCAACGGCCTTATGATGATACCCAACCTTATCGGTGTTCTTGTTATGTCGGGCCTTGTTATGAAGATAACCAAGAACTATATTGACCGTAAAAAGAAGGGCCTTGATGTGGAGCCCGTTCTTTCCTACGACCCCGCAATTCAGAAGGAGCAGGCTGAAAAGCTGAAATCAGAATAAAATTTTATTGATTAGTTGAAAAACGGGCTGCAATGGGGGAACCGATTGCGGTCCGTTTTATCTTCACTTTGGTATCTCATGGATAAGGTTGATTTATCATATTTTTTATGTTATATTGACGGCATGAGTTTATGAGAGGAAAATATTGAGATGAATATTTTGCTTTTCTTTGTAAAAAAGGCTTTTTCTCTGCTCGTTTCCCTGCTTTTTGCTTTCGGCGTTGAATTGCCCGCAGGGAATCCATCCGTAATATATGTTGATGCTTTTCTCGGCTCCGATTCCGCTTCGGGAAGCTTTGTTTCTCCCGTAAAGACTATAAACCGGGCTCTTTCTCTCATTACGGACGAGAAAAAAACCGTAAAGATTGCTGCCGGAGTTTATCCGGAAACCGTTGAAATTACCGATGGAGGCATTACCCTTGAGGGCGAAGAAGGAACGGTTATAAATTCCGGAGAAAGAATAAGCGGATGGGAAAAATATAAGGGCTTTATTTACAAAGCCCATGTTGAAGGCCCCGTTGAGAGTGTTTTTGCCGATGGCAGTCAGATGCTTCTTGCACGCTGGCCAAACACCCGGGTTGACAATCTTTGCAAAATGAAGCGGGCGCAGGCAGACGAAGGAACCGATTCATATAAGGTCGTTGACAGCGCACTGCCGAAAAAAGATCTGACCGGTGCAATGCTGACGATATGCTCCGGCGCAGGGTGGCTGACCTTTTTCAGAGAAATAACCTCCTGCGAAGCCGGAAAAAGCTTTTCCTGGGATGAGGCCGTCAAATCACCCAACGAAGAAAATCCCGAGGGAATGGATTGCTATGTACCCGAAAAGGGCAATTATTATTATGTGAGCGGTTTACTTTCTCTTCTTGATGCACCGGGAGAGTGGTATTTTGACGAGGAAAGCTCGGTGCTTTATTTCTATGCACCCTGCGGTCAGAACCCCGACAAGCTTGATGTATCCGTAAAAAGAAGAGATTACGGAATCAGGATTAACGGTGCAAATGATGTTACGGTCAGAAATATTGATGTTTTCGGCTGCGGCGTAGAGTGTGCTTCCGATAACTGTACTCTTGACAGCGTAAATGTGAAATGTGCCGAGTTTTTTATAAATTCAAATTCCTTTGACCGCTATAATCACTGCCATAATAACATAAGCGGAAACGGAAACACCTGGAAAAACAGCGAGATTTCCGACACCTGGGGTGACGGGATAAACATATCGGGTGAAAACAATACCGTTGAAAATTGCCATATTCATGATGTGGATTATGCCGCCGCCTATTATGCCGGGATATATACAACCGGGGCGGGAACGGTAATAAGGAACTGTACTCTTCATGACACGGGCCGTTTCAATGTTTGCCATTCGGGCGCAAAGCAGCTGAAGATGACCGGCTGTGAGATTTATAATTCCGCTTTGCTTACAAAGGACTGCGGCTCCGTTTACAGCTGGGGTACGGCAGGAGAGGGTACCGAAATCGCTTTTAACTATGTTCATGACAACAGAGAGGTCGGCGTTTATATTGACAACAACTGCTCCGGTTATTATGTTCATGACAATGTGATAATCAAAAACGGAATAGGTATTACTCTTAACAGCCAATGTCTTGACACTGTGGTTGAAAATAATTATCTGCTTAAAAATGAAAGAACAAGCTCCACATATTATTATGAAAAAGACGGTCCGTCAATGGCGGGAACGGTCATAAAGGGCAATGTTTATACGGGAAAATGGAGCCTTGTGGAGGGCGAGAACGCCCCGCTGTTTATTGATAACAAGGAAGTAAAAACGGCTGTCGGAGTAAAATTGCCCGAAAGAGAATACGGCTGTGATTTTTGAAATCTTTTGAAGAGGGAATGAAAATGAAAATAGCTCTTTTCGGTTCGGACCGATTAAAGTTTTCAAAGGTATATACAGATGAGGTGCTTTTATATCTCGGCAAATACGGCGAGCTTTCACCGAGAATAAGCAAAAAGAATATAGCGGAATATACGGATTTTCTTGCCGATTGTGAAATCGGATTTGCCACCTGGGGAATGCCGAAATTCACTTCGGAGGAAATCAGAAAATATATGCCGAAGCTGAAAGCGATTTTTTACGCCGCAGGCACCGTACAGTATTTTGCAAAGCCTTTTCTTGAAAACGGAGTAAGGATTTTCAGCGCTTATGCGGCAAACGCCGTGCCGGTTACGGAATATACCTTTGCTCAGATAACTCTTGCGGCAAAGGGATTTTATCAATCCTCAAAGTTTTACCGTCTGCTGCCGCTATATTCCTTTGCTTTTGCGGATTCATCAACGGGTATCTATAAATGCAAGGTGGGCCTTGTGGGGCTTGGAGCTATCGGAAAAGCTGTTGCCGAAAAGCTGAAGACGCTTGAAGTTGAGGTTTATGCTTATGACCCCTTTGTTTCCGAAGAAAGCGCAAAGGCGCTCAATGTTACGCTTGTTGACCTTGATACTCTTTTCAGTCAGTGTGATATAATCAGCAATCATCTTGCCAACAAAAAAGAGCTTGAAAACATATTCAATTACCGCCTTTTCAAAAAAATGAAAAAGCACTCCACCTTTATAAATACGGGCAGGGGAGCGCAGGTTGCCGAGTATTCACTTGCTCTTTCGCTATGGCTTCATCCGTCAAGAACCTTTGTGGGTGATGTGCTGAAAAGGGAATATATTCCATATATAAATCCTCTTTTCTGGTGCCCGAATGCCGTAATCACCCCTCATATTGCAGGCAGTATCGGCAACGAGCCGCAGAGAATGGCTTACTATATGGCCGAGGAGCTTGAACGCTTCCTCAGCGGCGAAGAAAACAAATATGAAATTACTTTGGAAGCACTTGAAAAAATGGCATAGGCAAAAGGGAATCGAACCCTATATGCCTTAAAAAGTGAGCTTCACGCACATTCAGGCGTTTTTCTCCTTGAAATACGGAAGTATTCCTGCGTCGAAGAAACACCTGACTGCACGCAAATCTCATCTTTTTAAGGTGCA
>JAZUJJ010000101.1:0-2422 GCA_045642725.1 Acutalibacteraceae bacterium | reverse complement strand
CCTGATGTTTCTTATTTCCGACTTGCTCTTTTCCATTGCATCAATAACATATCTGATATGTTCCTCGTTAAGCTGAGAGAAACGGTAAACAACATCTTCCTTGCGGGTATATGTTCCGTTCACCTTGATAGCTGAAGCAGGAGAGCAGATAACATCTGCAATTACGGAAACGATTTCTTTGATCTGTTCTTCAGAACAGTCAAATGTAAGGGAATCAAACTCAATCTGTTCTGCAACGGCTTCTTCGACATCCGCCCTATCCATCACATCAAGATTGATAGATTGATTATTTATAGAGTAAGTATTTGTTTGATTAGTATTTGATATAACATTATTTGATTGTCTCGGGATCTCCTGCGTAGGATTATCGTATGTGGGATTTACCTGTGTAGGGTTTTCCCATGTAGGTTTTTCCTTCGTAGGTTTTGACGAATCAGGTTTGGTTATCGGAATTTCGTGAATTGTATAATCGCAGCCTTTGAGCTGACCTTTTTCATTCCTTGAACGCTCACGGGTAACATAACCGAAAGATTCAAGCTCATGAAGCTGGGCACGGATGCTGTCATAGCCATCTTTGCAGATTTGAACAAGACCTTCTGTTGTGTAATCCCATTCTTCCGGCAGTGAGAGCATTATTGAAAGCAGACCCTTTGCTCTGTTAGAAAGGTTCTTATCACGAAGATGATGGTTCGACATAATGGTGAAATTGTTGTTCTTTTCAACTCTGAAAACTGACATATTTTAACCTCCTGAAAATAGAAAAAGCCGCACTCAATTCATTGCTGAATGAGTACGGCTAATAGCTATATTTGATTATTTATACTGATTGTACTGATTTGTTTCTTGACTGCTTTATTTCATTTTTCTATTGTAAAAAAGTGAAAATTAAGATATAATACATGTATGTAATAATGAATGAAAAAAGGTAATCATTTCATTGCTGAATAAGTACACCAAAATATATTTTCTTTAATTTTATATGTAATTTTGCGAAGTTTGATGAAGTGTGCGAAAAACCGCCTGCCGAGTATCTCGGTGTAATCGGGTGTATAAAATCGGTATTTTCCCTTATATATCAAGGTGGAAAGCACTACTCCAAAACCGCGTGCCGAGGGTTCAAGTCCTTCTGCCCCTGCCAAATCTCAAAAGCCTTGAAACCATTGACATATAAAGGTTTCGGGGCTTTTTTCTTCCCTTATTTTTTCTTAATTTATCGCTTTGTTTAATACTAATTTCGTAAAAATACACCCACTTTCAAGCAATTTGGGTGTAGAATTGGTGTATAAATTCTCTATTTTATGCTTTATAAAAAATGTTGCTTATTTTAGGTGACAACATATAATATTATCGTACATACGCTAATCCATTCTTCGAAATTATACTCAATTAAGCATCTTTTAAGTAAAAGCGGTGACAGTATGAATTACACAATAAGACACTTTGACACACCGTTGATAAGGTTTTCTGCCGACAGCGGTGCCGAACTGAATATTGAAATCCTGTGGTTAAACGAGGAAAAGAAAAATCTTTTTCCGCTTGACCTTACCGAGGTATCCGCAAACGGCATTGAAGCATGGCTCAGGTACAGAACCATTCCGAAAAACCGCGCCTATGTTGACACAATTCTCAGCTCAATGGGCTTGAGCAGCAACCGCCCCATGGATGTTATCCGCCTCTCAAAAGGGCTTTCGCTCAACGACTGTTACTGGGTTACGGAAGAAGGCTTTGACGGCAGTTTTGATGCTTACAATCTTTATGATAACCGTTTCAGCCGTGTGCTCGGTCAGATCGCATTCACCGGCTACGGCAGCGGCTCCGGCGCAACCATGACTTCAAGCCCGGAGTTTACCACAAACGGCATGCTTCCCAAATGCTGGCGCAGAGAAAGCGGAGTAATCCGCCTCTATAAAGGCGGAACGGAAGGTGCTTCCAACACGGGAAATGAGCCTTATTCCGAGTATTACGCCGCTCAGATTGCTAAAGTTCTCGGCATCAATGCCATTGATTACAATCTCTGCAAATGGAAAGAGCGCCTGTGCTCCACCTGCGAGCTGTTCACAAGCAAGGATGTTTCATTTGTCCCGGTGGGCAGAATAATCAGAACAGGCGGATTCAAAGCAGTCAAGGCTTTTTATGCGGAGCTTGGCGACGAATATGTGAAAGCGTTTAACGATATGCTCGTGCTTGACGCTGTTATTCTGAATGCTGACAGGCATTATGGCAATTTCGGCTTTCTTGTTGACAGCCACAGCAACAAAATCATTGCCCCTGCCCCTCTTTTCGACCACGGCAATTCGCTGCTCAACTTTGCGGCAAAAGACAGCCTGAACAGCATAAACAATCTGAAGAAATATGCCGATACCGTTCTGCCCTGCGTATATGATGACTTCATAGGCGAGGCAAAAGCGGTTCTTACTCACGA
>JAZUJJ010000100.1:0-38974 GCA_045642725.1 Acutalibacteraceae bacterium | reverse complement strand
TTTTTATTTACGGAACATCACAGTCTCACATCATTTCTGAAACAGATGTAAGGCTGATAATGTTCTTTTCTTTTTTCAGAAAGGAAAAGATTATTATCACAAAAAAAGAATAAATATAATTAGAAGGTGAGATACAATAATTAAATTACAAGGAAACGGAAGCACATTTAAATACGGTAAAAAATGGAGAACCGAAATCAGATATTTAGATGAATCCGGAAAGTCAAGAAGAAAAGTTTTTACAGGTAAAAGCTGTTCGGAATCAAGAGATAAAGCTGATGATTTTATTAACGAAATCGTTAACGGAGTTTCGTCACATATCAATGATACTGTATCAGATTTTATTGATTATTACATCAAAACAATTATTTCAATTGATAACAAGGACTCCACAATTTTAAGAAGCAAGCAAATATTAAACAATCAAATAAAACCGCTATTAGGCGAAAAACTTATGAAGCTGATAAGAACCGAAGATGTTCAGTCCATGGTTACATCGCTGGTTGATAGAGGATATTCACACTCGACAATCAAGAAAGCAGTCAATCTTTTTGATGCATCAATCAGATATTATGTCGGATTAGGTGGCAAATCACATTACTCCACTGTTCTGATTAAAATGCCCAAACCCGATTCAGAGGAAGTTTCATTTTTCAATGAAAGTGAACTGGATTTAATTCAATCCTATCTGTTTTCAATAATTGAGAAAACAAGATATGCTGCCGCTCTCATCATTCTTGCAAACACGGGATTAAGAGTCGGTGAACTTCTCGGATTAAAAAGAAAAAATGTAAATCTTGAAAGCAGAGAAATATATATATCGGAATCTGCCTCTCAGGTTTCACTGAGCGACGATGGAAAATACAGCGGTAAGATTCATAATCAATCAACAAAAACCAGATCAGGAAAAAGAATTGTTGCACTGAACTCCTACGCTGTCAAAGCAATCTCTTTTATCATTGACAGAGATAAAAATATTGATTCGGTATTTCTTATCTGTACCAAGAACGGTACACAGGTTTATCAGAAACAGTTGAACGAACTATTTCATGAAGTGCTGAAAAAAACGTCTCTTGAGAAAGAAAAGAGTTGCGGTGTACATTCACTCAGACACTCTTTCGCAACAAAGCTCATTAACAACAATATCAGCACCGAAGCCGTGTCATATATCCTTGGTCATTCAACTGACAGCATAACCAAAAAGTATTACATACATGATAAAGAAAGACGAGCCGTGATCGAATTATCCGGCTCGCCTTTGTTTTCTTAAATCATTTTCAAATTAAATTCTCTTATCAAAAACACTCAAACCTACATCGTAAAGGAAGAACGGAAAAATGAAAAAAAACCGATGTATTATGCCGACGGAAAAAATTCCGTCGGCATTTTGAGTAAATACCATTTTATGTAAAATACTTATCCAGATCTTCGATAGCTTTAACCGATTCTTCCTGGATAATACCAACATAAATATCATATGTGATTCTAACTGTTGAATGTCCAAGAATGGTAGAAACGACCTTGATATCACACCCGCTCTTGAAGAGGCGTGTGGCAAACGTATGGCGCAATGCATGAACACCTACCGTTTCGTTTTCCTTTGTTATTCCGGCGTTTCTCAGCAGTTTATGAAAACTTCTGTTAAAGTATGCAAGCTGCACTCTTGCACCGGAGCCTGTAGTAAATACCTGCTCCTGATGTCCTGTTATTTTGTGTATCAGTTTCAGCATATCATATGCCTTTTGCGTCATCGGAATAACTCTGTTGCCGGATTTTGTCTTTGTACTTTTCTGAACAATAAAATCATACTTTTCACCCGGAACATCACTTGTTTTTTGATAAGCCATATTTTTATTGACTCTGATTGTCTTTTTCTCAAAATCAATATCATTCCATGTCAGGGCTAGTGCCTCACCAATACGCAATCCGGTATAAAGAAGTAAAATAATTCCGGGGCCTAAGCGGTAAATATAAGTACCGTTTTTATAGGTACGCAAAGCCTCTTTTTCAATTTTACTGCATTCTTCGTCTGTAAACACCCTTATCTCTTTGGCTTCATTTCTCGGTAAAACAACGCCTTCGCATGGATTGAGTCCGTTTATACCCGATTCAAGGTAATAATACTTTATGCAGCATCTCAGACATTCAACAGACTTCTTTATTGTAGAATATGAAAGTCCTTGATTATGCAATGAATTAACAAAAGCCTGAACCTGTGTAAGCGTAATATTTTTTATGAATTTATCACCGAAAACAGGGTTCAGTTGGTTTCTTATGGTAACAACTTTACGTTGAAAAGAGTTAGGTTTAAGCTTGATTTTCTCAACATCGTTCAGCCAATGCTCTGCATATTCACTGAATACAGAGCTGAAGTATGAAGGATTATCAAGACTGTTCATCAAAGATTTTGAAAAGTCATCCATTTTGGTTCTGACAACATTTTCGGACTTTCCCTTAAAAACCTTTCTGTGGTTCTCACCTTTTGAATCAGTCCAATGGAAATCTGCAACCCAGCTTTTCTGGCTGTCAGAATAATAGCAGCTTCCCGTGTGTGCGTCTCTTCTGGTTGGTTTTGACATATAAAGGCCTCCTGAAAGTTTATTAAAGAAGGCTTGTTTCGAAGGGAAATACGGTTCGTTTATGGTGGCATTTATGGTGGTAGTTATGGTGGTAATTACTCGTTTTGAGTGCAAAAATCGCTATTTTGATTCTGTTTTTGCATTATAACAGTCAAAAAGCACTGAATTTTGTGGCAAAAATGTGGCACGAATCAGCAGCTTCGCTCCCAAAAATTCAAGCAAAACGAATAACAAAAAACCCCGAAAGCCTTGATACTCAAGGGATTCGGAGCTTTTCTGTCTGGAGGTACCACCCAGATTTGAACTGGGGAATCGCGGTTTTGCAGACCGCTGCCTTACCACTTGGCTATGGTACCAAAAAAATGGAGCGGATGACGAGGCTCGAACTCGCTCCCTCCACCTTGGCAAGGTGGCGCTCTACCAGATGAGCTACATCCGCAAAATGGTGCCTTCGGCCGGAATCGAACCAGCGACACGAGGATTTTCAGTCCTCTGCTCTACCAACTGAGCTACAAAGGCATAATAAAAGCCTGTACAATCGAGGGGATTATACAGGCCTGGCGACCCGGAACGGGATCGAACCGTCGACCTCTAGCGTGACAGGCTAGCGTTCTAACCAGCTGAACTACCGGGCCATAATGGTGGGAACAACAGGGCTCGAACCTGTGACCCCCTGCTTGTAAGGCAGGTGCTCTCCCAGCTGAGCTATGCTCCCACATCTGCGCCGCTCTCTTAAGCGGCGAGACCTATATTACAACATAAATTGCAAAATGTCAAGGCTTTTTTCAAACTTTTTTAAGTTTTTTTAGCTGTTTGCGAGTCTTTTTATTTCCTCGGATGTGAAACGGTATTTCTTATTGCAAAAATGGCATTTTACTTCTGTTATCGGCTCGCTTGCCATATCAAGAAGTTCATCCTTACCCAGGGAAATAAGCCCTTTTGCAAACCTTTCTTTGGTGCAGGTGCATTTGTATTCCGGCGTAAAATCGTCAAGAAGCTGTAGCTCAAAGGTTTTGAGCACATTTCTGCATATATCCTCAGGCGTCATTCCGGAGGTGAGCATATTCGTGACGGAGGGGATATCTCTGATGCATTCCTCAACCTTGTCAATGGTGCTTTCCTCCGCCGTCGGAAGAAGCTGTATAATAAAACCGCCGGCTGCCTTTATTGTAAGGTCGGGGTTAACAAGAACACCGAGTGCACAGACTGTCGGTATCTGTTCGCTCATTGCATAGTAGCTTGTTATGTCCTCGGCTATTTCACCGGAAACAATGGGAATCTGACCGATGTACGGCTCTTTCAGACCCAGGTCTTTCATTACCGTAAGAGTTCCGTCTGTTCCGACGGCTCCTGCCACATCAAGCTTTCCTTTTGCGTTGAGAGGGATTTCGACAACAGGCTCGGAAACATATCCTCTGACATTTCCTTCGCTGTCCGACACGGCGATAAGGCTGCCTGCGGGGCCGCCGCCGTTAAGTCTTAATGTTATATTATCGTCTTTACCTTTAAGCACAACACCCATAAGTGAAGCTGCGGTAAGAAGCCTGCCGAGGGCGGCGGAAACCACAGCCGAGGTGTTATGGAGCTGTTCCATTTCGGCTATTACATCTGTTGTGTCTGCGGCAATGACCGTAAGAGTTCCGTCAACGGAAATCATTCTGACTGCTTTGCTCATTTCTTTACCTCTTTGTTGCAACGAAAACGGCTCTTTCACTGTTTTCTTTAACTTTGTCAAATGTCATATCGTCATATATATCTATCACATTAAAGCCCGCTTTGTCAAGCATTGCGGTGATTTCTTCAAGGGGATAGGCTTTTTCGGTGAAGCTTTCGCTTTCGCGGTAATATGCTCCGTCATCTTCTTCAAAGAAGTTCAGCTCAATGTCAACGCTGTCGTCGGGGTTAAGAGAATTCTGCCATGTGCAGAAAACACTGTCGTTTTCAAAAATAAAAGCATTGTCGGCAAGAATATGTCTGTGTTTATAAACCGTGTTTACATCAAAGATGAAGCATCCTCCCGGAGCGGTAAAGAGAGAAACTTTTTCAAAAGCTTTTAATACCGCTTTTTTATCAGGCAGGTGGTTTATGCTGTCAAGCACGCTTATGGTGTGGTCAACGGTGCCGTAAAGGTCAAGCTCCTCCATGCTCTGATTGAGCAGAAGAACATCCGCACCCGCTTCATATATCTTTTCTCTTGCCGCCGTCAGCATACCGACGCTTGAATCGATTCCTATGACCTCATAGCCTTTTTTTGCCATTTCAATGCTCATGCTGCCCGTGCCGCAGCCGAGGTCAAGCAGTATTCCTTTTTCGGGACAGCAGCCGGAGATAAGCTTTTCGTAATAATCGGCTCTGCGCTCATATTCAACATTTTCCGTAAGAGAATCATAATATCTGCTGAAATTATCGTATGCCATAAACGGCTCCTTCCGAAAATATTTATCTTTCAGTATTATATATTTTCCTATTGTAAATGTAAACACAAT
Organism: Acutalibacteraceae bacterium; assembly: GCA_045642725.1. GTDB lineage: Bacteria > Bacillota > Clostridia > Oscillospirales > Acutalibacteraceae > CAG-177. The sequence continues at coordinate 33,909 of JAZUJJ010000100.1, read as the reverse complement.
TTTTTGAATAAATTGCAGTTTTTCAGCGATATTTTTTTGCTTTTGCCTTGACAAGTTAGTGAGGACTAACTATAATTTAATTAAAGTTAGTGCAAACTAACTGCGGAGGTAAGATTATGACACTTGATGAACTCGGCGTCGGAAAAAGCTCGGTAATAAAAACTGTCGGCGGTGAAGGCTCACTGCGCTGCCGCCTGCTTGATATGGGTCTTATACCCAAAACAAAGGTGACCCTTGTCAAGGTCGCTCCGATGGGTGACCCCATAGAGTTAAGAATAAGAGGGTATGAGCTTACTCTGCGCAAGAGTGATGCAAGAAAAATTGAAATAGAGGGCGGTGACGCAAAATGATGTTTGCTCTTGCCGGAAATCAGAATTGCGGCAAAACAACTCTTTTCAATGCCATGACCGGCTCAAATCAGCATGTCGGTAATTTTCCCGGCGTAACCGTTGACCAAAAAATCGGTGAAATCAAAGGCACCAAGGGCTGCAGCGTTGTTGACCTGCCCGGTATTTATTCACTCAGACCTTATACCCAGGAAGAGATTGTTACAAGGGATTTTATCTGTAACGAAAAGCCCGATGCCATAATAAATATTGTTGATGCCACAAATATAGAAAGAAATCTTTATCTTACCCTGCAGCTCATCGACCTCGGCATCCCCATGGTGCTTGCTCTCAATATGATGGATGAACTTCGTGCCAACGGCGGCAGTATTGATGTTGATAAAATGAGCGAAGAGCTCGGAATTCCCGTTGTACCCATTGTTGCGGCAAAGGGTGAGGGAGTTACGGAGCTGATAAAAAAGGTTGTTGCCGTAGCAAAAGCAAAACAGATTCCGACCGTTTATGATTTCTGCCCCAAGGATTCTCCCGTTCACAGGTGTGTTCACGCCGTTTTCCATTTGATTCAGGACCATGCCGAGAGAGCAGGGCTTCCCGTCCGTTTCTGTGCCACAAAGCTTATTGAGAATGATTCCGCAATTGCGGAAATACTTGAAATAAACGAAAATGAAAAAGAGCTTATTGAGCACTGTATCATAGAGCTTGAGGATGAAAGCGGTCTTGACAGAAATGCCTGCCTTGCCGATATGAGGTATAATTTCATTGAAAATATTGTGGGTCTTTCCGTTACCAAGGCTCACGAAAGCAAAGAGCATCTTCGCAGCATGAGGATGGATAAAATCCTTACGGGTAAATATACGGCTTTTCCCGTCTTCTTCGGTGTGATGTGCCTTGTTTTCTGGCTCACCTTCAATGTGATAGGTTCCGTTCTTTCGACCTTTATGCAGATGGGTATTGACAGAATCACGGCTCTTGTTGATATGGGTCTTACCGCTTACGGAATCAACCCCGTTGTCAAATCACTTGTTGTTGACGGTATTTTTACGGGTGTCGGAAGTGTTCTTTCGTTTTTGCCCATCGTCGTTACTCTGTTTTTCTTCCTTTCAATACTTGAAGACACGGGATATATGGCGCGTGTTGCCTTCGTTATGGATAAGCCTTTAAGAAAAATAGGCCTTTCGGGCAGGAGCTTTGTGCCTATGCTTGTGGGCTTCGGCTGTTCCGTGCCCGCAATTATGGCAACAAGAACGGTTTCCTCCGACCGTGACAGAAAAATGACCATATTGCTCACCCCGTTTATGAGCTGTTCGGCAAAAATTCCCATTTATTCTGTTTTTGCCGCCGCATTTTTCCCGGGCAAAAGTGCCCTTGTTATGATTATTCTTTATGCAGCCGGAATAATTCTTTCGGTGCTTGTTTCTCTTATTCTCAAATCAACCGTTTACAGAGGCAGCCCGGTTCCCTTTGTTATGGAGCTGCCGAATTACAGATTTCCGTCGGCAAAAAGCGTCGGCCTTCTTCTTTGGGAAAAAGCAAAGGATTTCTTACAGCGTGCCTTCACCGTGATTTTTGTTGCGTCTGTCGTAATCTGGTTTCTCCGTTCCTTTGACCTTAAGCTTAATGTTGTTGAGAACAGTAAGGACAGCCTGCTTGCTCTTATCGGTATGAAGATTTCTCCGGTTTTCCGTCTTCTCGGCTTTGAGGATTGGAGAGTGGCGACCTCACTTATTTCCGGACTTACCGCAAAGGAAGCTGTTGTTTCAACAATGTCCGTGCTTCTCAATACGGGTATGTCCGATCTTCCCGAGCTTCTTTCATCCGTTTTTACACCGCTTTCGGCTGTCAGCTTTCTTGTTTTTACTCTGCTTTATACACCCTGCGTTGCCGCCATTGCCACTATCAGGCGTGAGTTTGATTCCGTTTGGAAAACCGCACTTGTGGTTATATATCAGTGTGCTGTTGCCTGGGCTGCGGGCTTTGCGGTCTATCAGATAGGAAGTATGATTTTATGAAACCCATTGATTTCATTATTATCGGTATAATTGTCATTTGTGTCGTTTCCGCCCTTGTGTTTATCCGCCGTTCAAAGAAAAAAGGTAAAGGCTGCTGCGGAGATTGCAGTAAATGTAACGGATGTAAATAACGGGATATTCAAAATTATCCGAACAATGAACCATCGTCAAATGACGGTGGTTTTTTTGCATGTATTTGAGAAGAAAGGCGGCAAAGTTTCCGACAGCCTCAAGAAATTCAAGGAGCAGGGATATAAGAACAGTGAACAGCTTGAAGAGCTTATTGCAGACAGCTTATTCAAAGCTTATGACAGCGATTTCATCAGAGACCTTGCAAAGAATGACAAGGATGTTGCCGAAGCACCGGGCGACAATCTTGATAAGATGATAGCATCCATTGAGGCAGGCATACAGTCACTCGGACAGAGCGGTAATCACAAAGAGATTGAGGCTCTTAATGATGACCTTGAAGGATATTCAGCAGATATTCCATGAGGAATTGAAAGTAGCATCCGCAGAATATCAGAAGCAGAGAGCAGCCGGCAAGACGGATGATGCAGGAATAAGCCTGAGTGCGAAAGATTTCACGGAGTTCAATAAACCTATAACCGAAGCGGATATTCAAAAGCTGAGGGTTATTGGCAGAAAGAGCATCAACAACTTCACAGATGCCGACATTAAGGCAACGCAGAAATGGGCGTATAAATATTTTCAGCAGATGGGGCCGAAGTCTCCGTTCTTCCGTAGATGGTTTGGTGATTGGAGGGCGTATGATAAAAGAAAGATTTCACAGGTAATTGTTCCTACAATCAATATTTCAGATGCTGTTCTTGAATATGGCGATTATAGTGTTCAAGATACCGGCTGGATTGTTCACGCAGGAAGCACACTGAACGATGATACCAGACATCACACTGGCGGCAATCGGATAAATGTTAAATCTTTAAATTCTATTGAGTCAATATTAAAAAATTCTGTTTTGCTTGATACCATAGTTTCTCAGCCTGACAAAAATAAAAAATCAAAAAACACAGCTTTTTTGCATAAACTTTATACGCTTATAAAATATGATGGCAGAAATTATATTGCAAAAACGACTATAGAAGAGTTTTATGATGAAAGCAAAAACAGAGATTCTATGAGAGCATACAATCTGAAAGCTATAAAAATAGAGCCAGCCAACGGGGGCGAGGAAACATTTTCCACAAACCCAAGTGTTGGCAATGGCTCTGAATTTAATATATCAGATTTGTATTCATTTGTCAAGAATTATGATAAAGATTTCACTGCCGGGAAACCTGTCAACAAGGAGTTCATCAATTCAGATGGCACGCCGAAAATCTTTTATCACGGCACACCCAACGGAACATTTACCGAGTTCAGAGATTGGCAGTATTTCACTCCAAATGAAGACTATGCCGGCAATTATCTTAATCAGGGTGCAAGTTCAAACGGATACAAAAAGAATGCAAACAATCCGAAAGTATATGCTGCATATCTTAAGGCAAATAATATCTTTGATACTCGCAAACCTGAAAACAAAAAGATATTTGATAATGAATTCTTTGGCAAATGGGGGAACGGCACGCCTCTTTCAGACAGAGGCCTTCCGGACTGGACTGACGGAGATGACCTTATAGAATTCTTTGAGGAAAACGGATATGATTTTGATGCGATTGTTCTTGATGAGGGCGGCACCGGCGGTTATGGTGACGAGGTAAAGGACAGAGGAATTTCCTATGTTATAAAAGACAGTTCACAGATAAAATCCGCAACAGATAATATCGGTACATTCAGCGGCTCAAAAGATATAAATCTTTCAACAAAATCTGATTATCAAGGTACATCGGCGTTTAATGGTAAAGCACCGAGCACAAACGGATATTTCAATACGAAAGCTGAGCGTGTTGAGGCGTGGAAAAACGGTGAATTTGAAGATACACAGACATTAGGAGATTATATCACAGACGGTATAGATGTATCCGAGCTTGATTATCTTATTAACGATGGTAGAGCTTATCGCACGGCCGATTCAATGAGGAAAGAGGCAATATCAAATATTCGCAAAGCGATAAATAATAAATCCAAAACAATAAGAATGTATCGCAGCGTTCCGAAAAACATTGCAGAAGGCTTTTTCCGTAATGGCGATTGGATATCTCCGAGTAGGCAATATGCTATTGATAATGCGAAACTGCACGGGTGGGGAGATAATTACAATATAATTGAGAATACGGTTTCGGTTGATGATGTATGGTGGGATGGCAACGATATATGCGAATGGGGATTTGATAACGGCAACGAAAACCTTGTATATAAAAACGCAAAGAACAATATCAAATCTGCAGACCCCATCACCTACGACAACTCCGGAAATATCATTCCTCTTTCAGAGAGATTCAATGAGCAGAATGAGGATATAAGGTATTCGGTTAAAACGAGTACCGAAGGATATAAGTATGTTGATGTTGAAGATGATATACTTATTGACGATGGCAAAACTCTTGCACAAACACTATCTGATATTATCTCAAGCAAGTTTAACAATCTTATTGAAGCAAACGGACAAAACATAGTGCTTACAAAAAAAGACACTATGAACGAATGGATACATTCAAAGTCTGCGGAAGCTTTATTAAGGAATGCTCCGGAAATATATAATGATAAAATTCGTGCTTTTGATAATGTTAATGAAATATTGTCAACAGCCAACAAATGGATTGGTGAAAAAACAAAGCACAAAAGATTCAAGGAGTTCGCAAGGGGTTTTGTATATTTTAAGGTTGGAGACAATGGATATTCTGCTGATGTGGTTGTCGGAACAAATACAAATGGTATAGCAATACTGTATGATTTGGTTAATATTGTTCCACAAAAAATAACAGAAGCAACCGATACCATACAAGGCAATAGCCAAGTCAGTAGGCGAGATGCTTCTGATATTATTGATACTACCACACCTTCATCAGAAAGTCAATCCCCTAAATCCACAAAAGATTACACCGAGACCGTAAAGCTTGGTATGAATAATACCGAATACAAAGCAACACCGAGAACGGCACAATTCCTTGAAGAACGCAAAAACGCAACAACAGTCGATGATTATGGCAAAAAGTCATACTTTGATAAGCTTATGTCTTTGTTTAGACGGTATCAGGAAGGCACTGCAAACAAAGATAATTTCTTCAAGGATACAATTGCTGTATTCAAACCTACGCAGAGACCGAGAAGAAATCCTGATTATGTCAGCCATAACAGATATGGCGATGTAAGCAGTGAATATTGGTACACAGACAACGGCGTAATCAGAGGCAGTAATCATTGGGGAATAGGTATCAGAAGTTGCGATTGGGCACTTGAAGGCATAAAGTACGGCGAAACATCAACAGGCAGGAAGTATTACGGCAAGGCTGATTGGAATGATATTCTTTATCAGACAAGCAGGAAAGTCAATTCTGATGGGGAAACCGTTGATTTAAGGTCATTCGCTTCCGAAGCAAGAGACGCCGAAGAAATGGAAAACGGCACAATGCGTTTCTCCACAAAAGACCAAGCAACAGATGTTCAGCGATACTATGAGGATGTAATTAAAGAAAACAGACAGCTTCAGAACATTCTCAGCAATCTTGACTACGATGCTGAAACCATCCGCAGCAGTTATTCACTTGATCCGCAGGAAGTCAACAAACTTGCAAATAAGATTCTCCGTGAGAATTACAGCAAGGATGAGAATTTCAGCAAGGCATTGAATACAGTCTTTGACTATATGCTGCAGGGCGAAAAGACCGGCAGGCTTGATACCGATGCCGCAGTGCAGTATCTGATGCAAGCTTGTACCACAATGCTTGAAAAGTCAGAAAGAATTGACGATGAAGCATACGAAGAAACAAAGTCAATCCGTGAATATTTGCGTAAGGTCGGCGTTACGGTGCCTGAGAATGATTGGAATAATCTTGTGTCTGAATTCGGCGATGCACAGTCATTCCAGAGAGCAACATTCGGCAGGCTTAGAGTTGTCAAGGGCACAGATTTCCGTAACGATGCGCTTAACGGCAGTGCAAGAAAAGGAACAGCCAAAAACATTGATTTCGGAAACAGAACAAAGGCACTTCCTGTTGATACAATGTATCAGGAATTGAGCGAGGAATATCCCGGATATTTTGACCCGGATATCAGCAACAAGTATGACCAAGTTAAGGCAATAATGCATTTCCTTGAGAGCACAAAGAAAAAGGTTTATCAGCCTTTCGGAGAGCCTGTAAGACAGCGTGACGGCCTTAAGGATAACAGCATATCTGCAAAGCAGGGCGAGGATCAGATGTTCCTTGAGCAGAAGGCGGCAGAGGTTGCTGTTCAGATTGTTACCGATTATGAGAAGCTTACAAGAGTATATACTGACAAGCAGAAGAATGAGCTGTATCGCAGAGAGGTTGATGAAAAGTACAGAAATTTCAAGAGAACATTCCTCCAGAACGAGAGAGAGAAGAACAAACAGCTTCTCTCAAAGAAGAAGGAAGATGTATTCCAGTGGTACAACACAAGGCTGAGTCAGTACAAGGAAAGCAGAGAGAATACCGAAATTCGCAGAAAGCTGAATAACAGCATAGACAGAGCATGGAATTACCTTAACACAAGGCTTGAGGAGAAGTCCAAGAGCAAGCATATTCCTGATGGCTTTGATGGCCTTGTGAGAGATGTACTCAAGGCAATTCCCGGCGGTGTAGGTAATGACAGATATGCTTATTTCAACAGATCTGCATTAACCAATCTTGCAAGCACTTACAGAACGAAAGCACTTGAGGTTTACGGCACTGATGAAAAAGGCAATGCCTCAAATGAAGATGTAGCAGAGCTCATATCCGATTTTGACGAATTCATAAAGTCTGTTGCAGATGATGAGGCTCCGCCGATGAGACGGAAAGACCTTAACATGGCACAGGTAAGGATTCTCAATAACCTTATTTCAAATGTAAAGCATCTTGTGGACAGGCAGAACAAACTTTTCGGCGAAGGCAGGCAGGAAGACATTAACGAGTTAGCACAGTCTGTTCTTAACGATTACAGAGGCAAGGATGAAAGCATCTTCCAGCGTGGCTCCAAGGAACGCAAGGCAAAGCTGCTTGACCTTGCAGATGATTTCAGAAGCGGTTTGACTAAGCCTGAATATCTGTTCAAGGAATCCGGTTCAAAGGCATTGTATGATTTGTACAAGGATGTTCGCAGAGGCGAGAATGCCGAGGGCAGAGTAATATATGATGCAAAGGAATTCCTTGTTAATACAAAAGCAAAATACAATTACGATCCTGCATGGGAAACAAGAACGGTTGATGTTCCGAGAATCGGTGATTCAGCGATAAAAATATCACAGCAGGATGCAATGTATATCTACGCACTGTCACGCCGTAAGCAGGGCAAAATGCATCTTATCGGCGATGCTGACTGGAACATTATGGGCGGCGGCATCAGAGTAACCAATGCCGTAACCGGCAAGAAAGTAGATGTTAAGCTTACTCCGCAGGCACTTGTCCATATAGAATCACAGCTCAACGATGACCAGCGAAATTATGTACAGGCTGTTGTTGAATATCTGTCAAAGGATGTTGCCAAGAGCAGGAACAAAACTTCAATGGAAATTATGGGCTTTGAGAAGTACGGCGAAACAAACTACATTCCCATCAGAGTCTACGAAGGCACTTTAGAGCAGAATGCCAACAGGCCTGAAAGCCTCGGCACAATAGCAAATCAGGGTGCAAGCAAAACACTTAAGAAGAAGGCTGTAAATGCTATTGATGTATCAGGATTTGATGATGTGGTATCAGATCACATCTATCAGTCTGCACTGTACTGCGGATACGCCACAGCGACAGAAAACTTCAACAGAGTTTGGAATAACAAGACAGATGATGGCGAAAGGGTTCATGGCGTAGTCGAAAAGTACCTCGGCAAGAACATTACCGAATACATGCATAACTTTATGGTCGATGTCAACAGTGGTCAGATTACAGCTAAGCAGATGGCATTGCCTAATCGCCTTATGGGATATGCGAAGAAGGCCGCAACAATGGCAAACATTTCTGTTGTGGTTCAGCAGCCTACGGCAGTTTTCAGAGCGATGCTTTACATCGAGCCTAAATACTTTGCAACAGTGGCAAGCAAGGCTGACCTTGAAGAGATGTATAAGTACAACGGCTGTGCATTGAAGAAGGATATCGGATACTTTGATGTCAATGTCGGCAGAAGCGTTACCGATTGGCTCAATGAATATAAGGCTGATGATGCTGTAAAGGGTGAATGGAGCAATGCAGAGAAATGGAAACAGTTTGACATTGGCGGTAAGATAGAAGACCTTGCCGGCTGGGGTGCAAACAAGGCCGATGAAATCACATGGGGTGCAATCTGGAATGCCTGCAAGAAGAAGGTTGCGGCAGAGCAGAATCTTTCCGGTGATGCACTTATTGAAAAGGCGAGCGAGTTGTTCCAAGATACGGTAGCACTTACACAGGTGTATGATTCCGTTTTCACCAAGTGCGATTATATGAGGCGTAAGGAAGGCTTTGCACAGATGGCAACAGCCTTTATGTCTGAGCCTATCACAAGCCTTAATATGCTTATGGATGCCAAGAGACAGATAAGAGATGCCAAGACCGATGAGCAGAAACGCAAGGCAAGGGGATTTGCTGTAAGAGCGTTTGGATGCTTTGCGGCGGCCACAGTTGCCAATGCAATGTGCAAGGCGTTCATTCAGGTGCTGAGAGACGATGACGAACAAAAAGATTTTCTTGTTAAATATCTTACCTATGTTGTCAGCAATATATTCGGAGATGTCACCGGAATGGTGCCGTATATCAGCACTATAATCAGCATGTTCCAAGGCTACGATCCGACAAGGCTTGACACACAGGCACTGTCTAAAACGGTAAGCACATTGCGGTATATCAGCAAACAAATCAAATCTGATGATCCTGACTATGAGAAGATTATCTCAAACGGCTTTAATATGGTTGCACAGTTGACAGGGTATCCTGTTTATAATGTGTACAGAGATAGCAAGGCTGTTGTTGACAAGAGCACGGCAATGATTAAGAGGCTCAAAACCAAGGCTCCGCAGGTTGAATTCACAGGCCATGACCTTGCCAATTCTCTTGAGGAAGAATTTGAATTTCTTCCCGGTGTAAGTGCCAAGGTAGATTACAGCAAGTATGTTGATAACTATCTTGCAGGAAGGATGGACAAGGTTAAGAAGCAAGCGGCTGACATTGATGATGATAAGATCACTCAGGTCACCAGTGCCATAGGCAAGAAATACAGGGCAGGAAAAATAAGCAGAACACAGGCAAAGAATGCTCTTATGGTATTGTCAGGCAAAGATTCCAAAGAGGCTGATGCATACATCAAATCTCAGGATACCAGAATGAAGAAGGAATCCGAATAATAAATTAGAGGGCAGGGCTTCGGTCCTGTCCTCTGCTATAGGAGATGATTATATTGATTGAGGTAAAAATCTCTCTGGAGCTTACCAAAAACGGCATACAGAAAACGGTCTTTGCCAAAGCCGGAGAGCATGGAGCAAGAAGAATCATCATCAATCTTACCTGTAACGGCAAGGTTCTTGATGTGTCAGATGCCGCATATGATATGCATCTGCTCACACAGAATGGTACAGAGATAGATGATTATGCTGAATTCTGTGAGAAGGAAGGCACCGGCTATGCTTTCTCAGTTCCTGCTCTTACCGAAGGCGAGAGAATATTTGAGGTTGCTGTGAGCAAGGGCGAACAGAGGCTGTATTCTCCCAGATTCCGCCTTTACTCAGAGGCATCATACGATGCCGAGAGCTGGACAGAACCAGGCGAGCCTATACTGTATCAGCCGATCCTTGCCAATGCGGATGTCATTGCCGCAGTGGATATGGCTGATGATGACTACGCAATCATATACGATACCGAACTGGAGAAGGCTGTCAAGGTTTTGTGGTCATCATTGCAGTACGATGACAGCGAAATCAGACAGTCAATGTGGAATATCGTTGACAGGCTGACTGATGCCGAATCAGCAATCAGCGACAGATATACCAAGACCGAAACAAACACATTGCTCGGTGCCAAGGTTGATAAGGAAACCGGCAAAGGCCTTTCTTCCAATGATTTTACTTCTGAACATATTACTGCTATTACTAACAACACTGCCGCAAGACATACTCATTCTAATAAGACGGTGATTGATAAATTCAGCGAGAATGCCGCAGGGGAGCCTTTGTATGATGGCGAGCCTATAGGCGGTGGAGGCAGTACCGAAGCCGTAGAAATATGGGAATTCGGCGGTGTGAGTTACTTCACCGGTGCCGAAATCATCGCAGGATTTGCCAACACAGTATATAACTACAGAGGTGACAGAATCCTTTCGGTATATTCCGAAGACGATGGCGAAACAGCATTCTGCATCTATATTGATAATCAGTATGCAAAGCCTGTGCTTACTGCTATCAGGGTAAAAGCAAACAAGGGCATTGAGACCGGATTACTGCTCGGTGCCGGTTTCTCTGACAGAAACTTTGATGCCGCTTACGAAAGCAGATTGGCAAGCCTCATTCCCAATCAGGCCGCATCGCAGTATAACAAGCTTGCGACAATGGTAGACCTTAACGAGCTGGAGAAGCTCGTCTATGTGGCACATATCACACTTGTGGAATCCGCACAAGGGATAACGGCATCTTTTGTTTCGGGATATAGTTACAATGCTATGCGAACTGCATACACTAACGGACAGAAGATAGGTTTGTGGATAGATAGTTTTGACGGAAATCCGATGAATGTTTACATTAACTGTGACTTCTACGGAGACAGTTATTTTAACTTTATCGGCACTATCAAGTTTGACCTTTCAGAAAAGCCTACGGTCTTCGGATGCTCCATAAGTGCATCAGGGATTATCTTCCAGACGGAATACCTTGCCACAGCAAATGACCTTAACGCAGGAAACATCACCTATGACGGCTCACAGACCTACGGCAACGGAACGGTTGGTAAAGAAATCGCTTCGGTAAAGAGCGATATAATGCAGAAACAAGACGAGCCTACAATCAGCTCACAAACAGCACCAACGGCAATAACTCTTGCAGATAACACAGAGTATAAACTGACGGATGTTTCTTCACTTACTCTCACATATCCCATAGGAGATTTTGAAGTGTGGATTAAACTGACAACGGCATCAAGCGGTACGGTTACAATCAGTTTCCCGACAAGTCAGTATATTGGCTCTGTTCCTACTTTTGGCAATTCTGAAACTTGGGAAATCAGCATAAAGAACGGTGTGGTTGTAGCAGGGAAGGTGTCTGCGAATGGATAGACGGAGACTATTGATTTCGGCTCAAAAAAAAGGCAGACTTCCTTCGAAATATCAAGAGGTTGAATATCTTGAGAGTACAGGGACACAGTACATAGACACAGGCTATTTCTTCACACAGAATAGCAAGGTTGAAATGGTTTTTGATTTTGCAAAACTTTCCCGTGGAGCATACTGTTTGTTTGGCTCTCGCAATTCGGCTACAAAGAATAATGTTGCGGGGCACCTTAATATAAACACCAGTACTTCTTGTTCGTTGAGTATGGACTTCGGAGATTATACAAACACACGATTAACTGCAATTTTGGCGACCAATACAAAGTATAGAATCATTGACTGCGGCGAATATAGAGCTTTGTACGATGGCAATGTAGTGATTAAAATAAACGATTATACATATAATCAGCCTTTTAGCTCTGATTATACAGGCTTTGTTTTTTACGAAAACGGTAACCGTGCCGACTTTAATTACTTTCCGATGAAGGGCAAGGTTTTTGCGTATTCCGTGGATGAGAGCGGAATTGATACCCAATTATTTATACCTTGTTATCGCAAATCAGATAATGTTGCAGGAATGTATGACTTGTGTGGAACAATCTGCCCATTAACAAACTCACCGTTTTATATTAACGCAGGAACAGGTGAATTTCTTGTCGGAGGTGATGTGAATTGAATTACGGAAAACTCGAAAACAACACAATAATCTATGCAAAACTTCCTTTGCAAATCAACGGAAAAGATGTATTCACAACAGATGCAGAAATCTTTCTTTCACAAGGTTTCAAAGAGATAGTCAACACTACTCCTGAACAGAGAGAAGGCTATTATCCTGTCGGACATTGGGAGGAAACAGAAACGCAGATAATCCGTGAATGGGACTATTATCCCGAAAGCTATGAGCCGACAGACGAAGAAAGGCTTGAAGCACAGGTACTCTATACTGCCTTGATGACAGATACACTTCTTGATGAGGAGGAAAACTAAATGCGTGGATATGTAGAAAAACTCAAAGACTTTTACAAAAAAGGTCTTTACACCGTTGCACAAATTCAGAAACTTCTCAATAACGGCAAAATAACACAAGAAGAGTATAAGTATATTATTACTAATGATTAACTTTTACTCAACTAAATAGAAATATAATCAAGTAACTTGGTTACGAATTGAAACCAACTTGCAGGAGATGATACCGATGACTATTTCCCCGGCACAGGCATGGGCTGCTATAGCGGCGGTCCTTGCCGCAATCGTTCTTGTTGTTAATGCCTTTGACAAGATTCTGTCGGTCATTAAGATTGCGAAGCAGCCGAATGACAAGCAGAATGAAAGGCTCGACAAGTTAGAGCAAAGGACATCAGAGCTTGAAAAGAGGCTTGAGCTCGGCAACACACATTTTGCCGAAATTGACGAGGCAAACAGAGTCACCCAGATGGCTCTGCTTGCACTTCTCGATCACAGTATAGATGGCAATAACATTGACCAGCTTAACAAGGCGAAGGAAGAATTGAGAAACCATTTAGTAAGGAAGTGATTGAATGTTTAAAGATTTTTTCAATAATTATGGATTCGGTATTCTGTCAACGATTCTGACGGCAATTATCGGCTTTATCGGAATGAAAATCAAATCATTTCTTGACGAAAAGTCAGAAAACGAATTTATTGAAAAGGCTGTTGAAAAAACGGTCAAGGCTGTTGAGCAGATGTATAACAGTTACGCCGGTGCCGAGAAGTTTGAAATCGCTCTTGCAAACATTACGGAAATGCTCGAAGTCAAGGGCATTGCAGTGACGGAACTTGAGCTCAAGCTGATGATTGAATCGGTGGTGGCTGAATTCAACAAGCCATGGATCAAGGAAGGTGACAGTGATGACAATTAACACTACTGCTCTGAATGCATTCTTCAGCAAGTATCTCGGTCAGTCGGTTCAGTACAATGTTTCAAACACTACAAAGTATCAGTGTGTTGACTGGGCGAAATGCTTCTGTTCCGAATTCCTGAAGCTCGGTGTTCCCAAAACCAATTGGGCATGGGGCAATGCGAAAGATTGGTTTACTAATCCTACTGCTCTTAAATATTTTACTGCCATTAAGAACACGCCCACTTTTGTTCCGCAGGCAGGTGACCTTTGCATCTTCGGCGGCACCTACGGTCATATCTGTGTTGCGACCGGCATCGGCAACACAAAGAGGTTTGTCAGCATTGACCAGAATGTAAGCGGCAAATATGTCACATCCGAGTATCACAATTACACAAACTTCATCGGTGTGCTTCGCCTTAAGTGAGGTGCCGGTTATGATTAACCCATCAAGCATTATGTTTCTGCTGATTATCGTGGCAGGAATAATTAAAATTTTTAAATCTATTTTCTAATACTACTGAAAAGGGAGAGGATTTTTTCCTCTCCCTGATTTTTTTGTCCTTTTGGGGTGGGGCTTTTTTGGGGTTTTAGGGGCATTTTTTGGTCCCAAAAACGACCCCAGTGGGGCTAATTATCTTTACAGATGTTTACAAATTTTTACACTTTTTACTCAAAAATAATAAGCCGCATCCCTTGATATATAAGGGAAAACGGCTTAAAATATGGCGGAGAGCAAGGGATTCGAACCCTCGGAACATTTATGGTGTTCACACGATTTCCAATCGTGCTCCTTCGACCAGCTCGGACAACTCTCCGTATCTGTCAAACAACGGTATTATACTCGACAGATACGGAAAAATCAAGTCTTTTTTAATATTTTTTTATTAAGTGTTTATACAGCGCCGGAAATCAGAATATCGATATTTTTTTCCATCAGGTCAAAGAATCGGTTTACAATGATTCTATCGTCGTCATTTCCTCTGACACACATTGAAAGCGTGAGTTCATTTCTCATTGTTGTTGCGGAAAGGAGTACAAATGGCTTGTATTTGACTGCTCCGCTCATAAATCCTCTTGTCGGCTCATTTCCTTCAAGGGCAAGCTTTTCAACATCAAGTATTCCTATATTGCTCATTGCTATATAGGGGTTTGAATAACCGATTTTGATGATTTCTTCACTGGCTGCGTGCGGCATGATTTTATAACCGAGTGAAAGCAGCGGAAGACCGTAAAGGCCCATGAATTTATCCTGCTTGAATTGATTTGCGCTTCTTATGGTGTATTTAAGTGTTTCAAAGATGTTTCTGCCTCTTTCGGGAATTCTGCATTGCATCCATGATGTGTGATTTGTATATCCTGTTTCTTTAATATCGCTGATGTGTCTTCTCAGGTCTATTGCACAGGATATGCTTACGCTTTCATCCGTATTGAAATCGGCAAGCTCATAAAGGCTGTAAAAATAAGCTGCTGTCAGCATATCGTTGACCGTTGCGCCGAGCTTTTTGCCTTCGGTTCTGATTTTCAGAAACTTATCTGCGCCGATGTTTCTTCTTGCGATAAATGATTTGTCATCCGTTCTGCTTTCGGTCAGCGGAAATCGATGATTGTCTTTTTTGTTTATGTTTCGGTAAAGGCTTTCGGCGGCCTTTCTGTCTCTTTCCGAGAAATCACCGTAAATTGATTTGTATGATCTTGTTCCTTCTCTGAAATCAAGAGGGGAGATGCCGTTCTGAACATATTCGTTATAGTTCCTGCAAAATGATTTCAGAAATTCTTTGAAATCTCCGCCGTCCATGCACATGTGGTTTTCAACAATACAAAGTGTTGATTTACCGCTGTGACGGAAAACGCAGACCTTCATCTGTAATTTGCCTTCCGGCGGAAGATACTGAGTCAGAAAATCGTCAACCTCTTCTGCAAGGTACTGTTCTTCAACATCCCTAACGGTCAGAACATCATCAATGCTGTAACTGTTGACGGTCCAATAGGGGGAGATATGATTATCGGTAAATGATGAGTGCATAACGGGGGCTTTTTCAAAGAAACAGATAAGAACTGTTTTCAATGCTTTTATGTTGATTTCATAGTCGTATTCAAGCTCAACATGAACCATACGGTCATTGAAATCCCGGAAAAGATAATGCATTTTATCCCAAAGCTCGGCATTCAGTTTTCCTGCCATTCTGTTTCCGCCTCCGTTTCTTTATTGTTTTTTGCTAGTCTTATAAGTATAACCGCGGGGATTATGATAAGTGAAGCGGGTATAATTATCCATCCGGGATGCCAGGGGATTACTCCTGCCGCCGAAAGAACAACATACAGTGCTGCTGCAGTCGGAACAATATAAAGAATCTGACGGAAAACGGCAAATTTACTGTGCGTGAGTTGAACATAGATTCCGTCAATTATCATTGAAATTCCCGCAGCTGCAACAAAGATCGCCCATGAATTGCTTATGCTTTTTTTCACTATAATAAAAAGGAATACGGCTGTCGCAAAAAGAAAAACAGCGAGAGTATTTAATACGCTTGAGCTCAGTCTGCATTTTCTGTCAACAGAGAATGCTTTGATTGATTTGGATATAAATGCAGCTCCGAGAAAAACACATATAAAATCGGCGGGGATGAGCCATGTTTCACTCCATTTTTCTGATTTGAAACTGCAAATTAAATATACAACAATCATAAGTAAAAGCAGAAGTACGGAAACGGTGATTTTTATCAGTCTTTTTTTCTGCTTTGATTTTGCTTTCTTAATACCGTCGGCATAGTCGGCATATTCTTTTTCTATATCGGGGTGTTCACTTTTGATAAGGTCATATATTACTTTTTCGTCTTCGATTCCCGAGTGTGTCAGTTCGTTGGCTCTCTCAATAGCTTCGGAATATATATTTTTTTTGAAATCATAGGCTTCTTTGCTGTCGGGCAGTCGGGAAAAGGCTTTGTCAAAATATTCATTAAGAAGTTTCATCTTTTATACCTCCCGATTATATTTTACCATTGCTTGATTATTTAGTAAAGTGATTTTGTCAATTTATTATTAGCACTCTTTATCTTTGAGTGCCAATATTAACAATCAATTCATATTTGTTTAACAATTTTTATATCAAAATGGGTTATACTTTCAGACAACAAACATGAAAGGTGATTTTTATAATGAAGTCCAAAAAGTTCAAATCAGAATCAAAAAGACTGATGGATCTTATGATAAATTCCATCTATACTCATAAAGAGATTTTTCTTCGTGAAATAATCTCCAATTCCTCCGATGCTCTTGATAAACTGTATTTCAAGTCTTTGACTGATTCTTCCGTTGGTCTTAATTCCGACGAATTTGTTATCAAAATCGAGCTTGATAAAGATAACAGAACGATAAAGGTTATTGATAACGGTATCGGTATGACCGAAGAAGAGCTTGACAACAATCTCGGCACGATTGCAAAGAGCGGTTCTCTTGCTTTTAAGAAAGAGAATGAAAAAGCCGAAGATGTTGATATTATCGGTCAGTTCGGTGTCGGCTTTTATTCCGCATTTATGGTCAGTAAAAAAGTTGTTGTTGAAACCAAAGCTTACGGCTCCGATAAGGCTTATATCTGGGAATCCGAGGGCGTTGAGGGTTACAGAACAGGTGAGTGTGACAAAGCCGATTTCGGTACCTGCGTAACAATGTACCTTAAAGATGATACCGAGGATGATAAATACAGCGAGTATCTTGAAACCTATAAGATTCAGGGGCTTGTCAAGAAATATTCCGATTATATCCGCCATCCCATTGTTATGGAAGTAAGTACACCGAAGCTTAAGGAAGGCACCGAGGATGAATATGAGGATGTAACCGAAATCCGCACTCTCAACAGCCGCATTCCTCTTTGGAAAAAGAATAAGAGTGAAGTTACCGATGAAGAGTATAACGAGTTTTATAAAGAAAAATTCTATGATTTCGAAAATCCTCTTAAAGTAATTCATTCAAGTGTTGAGGGCAATGCAACTTATAAATCTCTTCTTTTCATCCCCGAGCACGCTCCTTATGATTATTACACAAAGGATTATGAAAAAGGTCTTTGTCTCTATTCAAAAGGTGTTCTGATTTCCGAAAAATGCGGTGACCTGCTTCCCGATTATTTCAGCTTTGTAAAAGGTCTTGTTGACAGCGAGGACCTTTCTCTGAATATCAGCCGAGAGATGCTTCAGCATGACAGTCAGCTTAAGCTTATCGCAAAAACCGTTGAAAAGAAAATTAAGTCAGAGCTTGAAAAAATGCTGAAAAATGAAAGGGAGAATTACGAAAAGTTCTTCAAAGCTTTCGGCGTTCAGCTTAAATTCGGTACATATAATATGTACGGCATGAACAGAGAGCTTCTACAGGATCTTCTTTTATTTACTTCCTCTGACGAAAAGAAGCTTACTTCATTCTCCGAATATAAGGACAGAATGAAGGAGAGCCAGGATAAGATTTATTATGCCTGCGGCGAAACAGCCGAAAAGATTGAAATGCTGCCTCAGTTTGAAACCGTCAAGGCGGCCGGATATGAAATCCTTATGCTTACCGATTATGTTGACGAGTTTGTTTTCAAAACTCTCGGTGAATATGATGGTAAAAAGTTTGTGAATATCTGTGACGAAGAATTTGATATTTCCACAGACGAGGAAAAGAAAGCACTTGAAGAAGCAAATAATGAAAATTCAGACCTTCTCGGTGAAATGAAAGCTTCACTCGGTGAGGCTGTCAGCGCAGTTCGCTTTACAAATAAGCTTACGGGTCACCCCGTCTGCCTTGCAACCGAGGGTGCAATTTCACTTGATATGGAAAAAACTCTTAATTCCATGCCGGGCGCAGAGGGAAATAAAGTCAAGGCAACACTTGTACTTGAAATCAATCTTAAGCATCCCATTACAGAAACACTTAAAGGTGTTTATGCCGATGATAAAGAAATTCTTTCAAAGTATGCAAAGCTCCTTTACAGTGAAGCTTGTCTGATTGCCGGTAAATCGGTTGACGATCCCGTTGAACACAGTAAGCTTGTCTGTGAGTTAATGACAAAATAATATAAAAAACGGAGATGATTTTACGCGGTTTTGTAAAATCATCTCTTATTTCTTTATTTAACTGTATATTTCGTCTTCAACTTTATATATTACTCCACCGTTGCCGACGCCCGGTATGTTATATGTTACATACATCACGCTGTTTATGAAGAAAAGGCTTTCGGCTTCGTTTTCTTTTATCGGCAGTTCCATTTTTCCCTGTAACACACCGTTGAAATCATATTTATAAATTATGTTCGGGTCTGAATACAGACAGTAAATATATTCTCCGTCAGAGGAAATGCCCTGTCTTGTGTAACCGTTGTTTACGAGTGAGAGAGTTTGCGTTTCGCTTGTCTGTGCATTCATTACCATTAAATCGTATGTTGATGAAACGCCGAAATAATAGCAATCCGTTTGCGGGATATATTCCATACCGTACATCAGATAATCTCTTTTGCCGGTTGCTGTTATTTTAAGAGTTTCAGGGTCAACGACCGTGAAGTAGTTATAGTTCGGAGCGTTGTTGACTATATAAACCGATTTTGCGTGGTCAATATATGTCATATCATTTGCGTGGTCAATATATTTGTTTTCGGAAATCAGAGTTGTTTCCCACTTTTCGGTGTCAACCTTTATGAGCTTACACGGTGTTCTTCCGTCGGGGTCGTTTACGTTGCTTATCATTGAGATGTAAACATATTTTCCGTCTGTGCATGAACCCTGAACCGTTCTGAAATTATCAATGGCGGCAATCTGATAAACGGGCGTCATTTTAACCTGCGGTACAACGGGAGCGGGAATAATACCGAGAAAAACGAGAATTGAAGTAAAAAACGCAGCTATCTTATTGAATATATTTGAAAAGAAATTAAACATAATTGAATCCTTTCTGAATTTTGCTCTTGAATTATATTACATTTTACCATATTTATCAAGCATATTTCGGCATTTTAACAAATTCTTAATTTTTATTTACAATAATATTACTCAATGATATAATTTCACTGAAAGAGAGGTAATGCCAAATGTATTTTCCCGAAAACTTTTACAGGGCAACAGATGAAATGAATACTTATGAGAAGCATGTCAATGCTCCTTATATCCGTAAGACTTTTATTGCTCAGAACTGCAAGCACGCTTATATTACCGTTTCCGGTCTCGGCTTTTATAAATTGTTCATAAACGGTAAGAATATAACCAAAGGTCTTCTTGCACCCTATATTTCAAATCCCGATGATATGGTTTATTATGATAAATATGAAGTTACGGATTTGCTTGTAAAGGGCGCAAATACCGTCGGCCTGATTCTCGGTAACGGTATGATGAACTGTCCCGGCGGAAGGGTTTGGGATTTTGATATTGCTCCTTTCAGAAATGTTCCCTGCTTTGCAATGGCGCTTACTTATGTAGACGAAGACGGAAATGAAGTCAATATTGACGCCGACGAAAGCTTTAAGTGCCATCCTTCACCGATTATTTTTGATGACCTTCGCAGCGGATGCTTTTATGATGCTCAGCTTGAAATTTCTGATTGGCTTGATGCCGGTTTTGATGATTCGGATTGGTGTAATGTCAGGAAAGCCGAAAGACCGAGAGGGGAAAAGCGACTCTGCACTGCCGACCCCGTTAAGGTTACCGAGGAAATCAAAGCTGTTGAAATCAGAAATGCTTTTCTTGATGATTATCTTAATAACAGAGAGAATATGCGCCTTGATACGCAGTTTAAGTTCGGTTTCAGAGGAAAAGAAGGCGTTTTATTTGATTTCGGCGTAAATACAGCAGGCATATTCCGACTGAAAATCAGCGGTAAAAAAGGTCAGAAAATCTTTATTCAGTTCTGTGAGCATATTCTCAGCAACGGTAAAGTAACTTATAAGAATACAGGTTCATTCTATCCCGACGGTTACGGACAGACATCCTACTATGTTTGTAAGGGTGACGGCGAAGAAGTTTTCGAGCCGGACTTCTGCTATATCGGTTATCGTTATGCTGTTGTTTTCGGCCTTGAGCCCGGTCAGATTAAAGGTGATACTCTTGTAATGCTTAGAGCAAATTCTTCACTTGCTGAAAGAGGAAATTTCACTTGCTCCGATGAAACAATGAATACGCTCGGCAGAATGAGCCGCATCAGCGACCTTGCCAATTTCTATTATTTTCCGACCGATTGTCCTCACAGAGAGAAAAACGGATGGACAGGCGACGCCGCTGTTTCCGCAGAACATATTTTGCTTACACTTACTCCCGAAGCAAGCTATAAAGAATGGCTCCGCAATATCTGCAAGGCTCAGAAGCCGGACGGCTCTCTTCCCGGCATTATTCCCACCGGAGGCTGGGGCTACGAATGGGGAAACGGTCCTGCCTGGGATAATATTCTTACGGAGCTTTGCTGGCAGATGTACAGAATGAGAGGCGACCTCGGCCCGGCAAAGGAATGCGCCGAATCAATCCTTCGTTATCTTTCATATATTTCTCAGCAGCGCAGACCCGACGGTCTTATTGCAATCGGTCTCGGTGACTGGCTGCAGCCGCTTAAGGGCGCAGGTGACCCCACCGCACCGCTTTATCTTACGGACAGTGTTATGTGCGTTTATATCTGTAAAAAGGCTGCCGATCTTTTCAAAGCACTTAATCTTAAGCTCCATTATGATTTTGCTTTAGAGCTTTACAATTCATTCCGTGATGCAATCAGAAAGAACTGCATTGATTTTGCAAAAATGGAGGTTCGTTCACATTGTCAGACGGCTCAGGCAATATGTATCTATTACGGAATTTTCGATGAATGCGAAAAATATCAGGCATCAAAAGTTCTTGTTGATATTATTCACGAAAAGAATGACCATTTTGACTGCGGTATGATAGGTGTGCGTACAATATTCCACGTACTTTCCGACTGCGGTGAATCCGAGCTTGCATATAAGATGATTACCCGTGATGATTATCCTTCATACGGTATTCTTATTAAAGCCGGTCTTACTTGCCTTCCCGAAGATTTCCTTCCCGAAAATGAATGGGATTCACCGAATTCCCTTAATCATCACTTTATGGGTGATTACACAAGCTGGTTTATTCAGAGAGTTGTCGGCATCCGTGTTAATCCGAGATTTGTTTCTCCCGATGATTTTGATATTGCTCCGTCTTTTATTTCTCAGCTTGACAGCGCACAGGCGTTTTATGATGCTCCCTGCGGCAGAATCGAAGTTAAGTGGGAAAGAAACGGAGAAGAAATTTCACTTGATGTTTCCGCTCCCGATGAAGCAACGGGATATATCGTTCTTCCTGACGGATACTGCTTTGTCGATAAAAAATCGCCCCGCGGAAGACTCAGCAGGGCGGCGGTTTATGAGCTTAAATCCGGTAATTATACCGTTTCAAAGCAATATACCTTCTGATTCGGTTTTAAGTTCACAGAGCTTGTCTATAATTCTGGCTCCGCTTCGGCGGAGCCTTTCTTCTTTTTCGTGTCCGCTTGTCAGCAAAGCACAGTCTGCTCCGAGCTCGTTTGCCATTATTGCATCGTGTTCAAGGTCTCCGATTACTATTGCTTTCCCTTCACCGTTTTCTTTCAGATATTTGACGGCTCTTTCAATTTTGGAGGTGGCGTGGTAATCGGCAGCACCGAGAATGGCGTCAAAATAATTTTCTATGCCGTATTTCCGTACATTTGTAATGAGCTGGTCGTTATTTGAGGATGATACAATTATTTGTTTACAGCCTTTTTTACGGAAATATTCAAGCATTTCGACTGCGCCCTCGGAAAGTCCGAATTCGGGCAGATGAGCAAGATAGCCTTCATTATATTGCCGTAAAAGCTCATCATAATTTTCATTTTCAATGTCAAAAACCTGCTCGTAGAAGCATCTTATGGGTACTCCGATGCATTCTTTATATCTTTTAAGGTCAATATGCGGCATTTTTCTCATGTCAAGCATATCGTTTACGCTTTTTAAGGAAGCTCCGACATCGTTAAGCAAAGTACCGTTCCAATCCCAGATTATATATTTGTATTCCATATTATTTTACCTTTCATTTAATAAGTGGATTATATTCTATTTTGCTTTTATTTTCAATATCATATTTTTATTTACATTCATGCTTTACTGTGATATGATATTTTTCGGTGATTATAATGAAAAGACAAAGCGGCATTTTAATGCATATTTCTTCTCTTTACGGTGATTATTCTGTCGGCAGCTTCGGAAAAAATGCTTTTGACTTTATTAATTATATTGCCGATTGCGGTTTTTCGGTTTGGCAGGTTCTGCCTTTTACTGTAACCGATGATCATAATTCGCCTTATAAATCTGTTTCCGCATTCGGCGGTAATCCTTATTTTATTGATATTGAAATACTTAAGGATGAAGGTCTGATAACTGAAGTTGACCTTGCAAACGCAAAGCAAAAATCTCCCTGGGCCTGCGAATTTGACAGATTGTCAAAAGAAAGAATGTCACTGCTTCGTAAGGCCTCATTGAAGTTTACTCAAAAGGAATTAATAAAAGATTTTCTTTCTGCTAATCCGCATATTGATTCTTTTTGCCGTTTTATGACTTTAAGAAGTCAGAATGGCGAAAAGCCGTGGCAGGAATGGACGATAAATGAGCTTACCGACTTTGAAACCCTTAAAATGTGGCAGTTCATTCAATATGAATTCTTTATACAGTGGGCAAAGGTGAAAGCCTATGCCAATTCAAAAGGTATAAGACTTATCGGTGATATTCCCATTTATGTAAGTGATGACAGCTGCGATGTCTGGGAAGACCCTTCTTTGTTCCTTGTCAATGAAAAGGGTTATCCCGAAATGGTTGCCGGAGTTCCGCCCGATTATTTTGCTGAGGACGGTCAGCTTTGGGGTAATCCGCTTTATAACTGGGATAAGCTCAGGTCAACCGGTTTCAAGTGGTGGAGAGAAAGAATAGCTCATACGCTCAGAATGTTTGACGGAGTAAGAATTGACCATTTCAGAGCGATTGAAGCTTACTGGGCTGTTGATTCAAGCGAAAAAACCGCAAAAAACGGAAAATGGATAAAAGGCCCCGGAATGGATTTTATAAATGCCATCAAAGAGGGTAATGAAGATAAGCTCATTATTGCCGAGGATCTCGGCGATATTACAGACGAAGTCCGGGCCCTTGTTGATGAAAGCGGATTTCCCGGAATGCGTATTTTACAGTTTGCTTTTCTTGATGACGGTGACAGTCTGCATCAACCCCATAATTATATTAAAAATTCGGTTGCATACACCGGAACTCATGATAACAATACCATTTTCGGCTATTTGTGGGAATGCTCCGATGCAGAAAGAAAAAGAATGCTTGAATACTGTAATTTCAACGGTGATGATTGGGGTAAGGCATCACCCTGGCTTATCAGAGAAGTATTCAAAAGTGTCAGTGACCTTGTTATAATTCCGGTTCAGGATTTGCTTATGTACGGTTCCGACACGAGAATAAACACACCCGGAGTTGCTGCCGGAAACTGGAGCTACCGTGTTACAAAGGAACAGCTTCTGAATGCGGATATAAAATTCTTTAAGGACTTAAACAGAATATACAAGAGGTAAAATAATGTCTTTCTTTGAATTCAGCGATAAAATTATTAAGGCTTCCGATGAAGCGCTTCAAAAAGCAAAAACCCGATTTGAAGAGCTTGAAAAACTCGGTGAATATAATCAGCAGAAGGTTCTTTCTGCTTTTATCAATAATAATGTTTCCGAGGCGGATTTCGGAGCAACAACAGGCTACGGTTACGGAGACAGAGGCAGAGATAAGCTTGACAAAATCTATGCTGATGTTTTCGGTGCCGAGGATGCCATTGTCCGTCACACTTTTACCTGCGGAACACATACATTAACAGTTGCTCTTTTCGGCATCCTTCGTCCGGGTGACACCATGCTTTGCGTTACCGGAACTCCTTATGACACCATTCACGGTGTTATCGGTATTACCGGAGAAGGAATGGGTTCATTAAAGGATTTCGGCGTAAAATATGCTCAGGTAGACCTTAACGAAAAAGGTCTTCCCGATTTACCTGCAATAAAGGAAGCACTTAAAATTAAGCCCGGAATGGTTTATATTCAGCGTTCGAGAGGTTACTCACTACGCCCGAGTCTTTCTGTTGAACAGATAGGCGAAATTGCGGAGCTTGTTCATTCAGAGTGTGATGCCGTTGTAATGGTTGACAACTGCTACGGTGAATTTGTCGAAAAAACAGAACCCACTCAGGCCGGAGCGGATATTATGGCGGGCTCGCTGATAAAAAATGCCGGTGGTGGAATAGCAAGAACGGGCGGATATATCGCAGGTAAAAAGGAACTTGTTGAGCTTTGTGCTTACAGAGCGACTACGCCCGGGCTCGGTAAAGAGGTCGGTTGTACTCTCGGTGAAAACAGAAATATGTATATGGGTATTTTCAATGCCCCAAATGTTGTAACTCAGGCTCTTAAAACTGCCGTTTTTTCCGCGGCTCTGTTCGAAAACTTCGGCTTTAATGTTACTCCTCGCAGTGATGAGAGCCGTCATGATATTATCCAGGCTCTTTGCCTTGAATCACCCGAAAGGCTTTGCGAATTCTGTAAAGGAATTCAATCGGGTGCCCCCGTTGACTCTTTTGTTGTTCCCGAGGCGTGGGATATGCCCGGTTATGACAGTAAGGTTATAATGGCTGCAGGTGCTTTTATAATGGGTGCTTCCATTGAGCTTTCCGCAGATGCTCCTCTTCGTGAGCCCTATGCCGTGTGGATGCAGGGCGGATTGACTTTCCCGACGGCCAAGACCGCAGTTATGCTTGCGGCTGAAAAAATGTATAAGGCAGGTCTTCTTAAATGAAATACTCCGGCATAACCAGGGATGCTCTTTTTCTTATGGCTGACAATCGTTTCAGAGATTCAAGAGATTTTTATGAAGAGCATAAAGAAGAGCTAAAAGCAACTGTTACGGAGCAAATGAGATTTATAGCAGGTGCCGTTGGCGAAAAGCTTATTGACCTTGACCCTCTGATGAATACGATTCCGACTAAAATGGTTTCAAGAATCCGCAGAGATACCCGTTTTACCAAAGACAAGCATCTTTACCGTGAAAATATGTGGATAATGTTCATGCGCGATAAGCATCAATGGCATAATTATCCGTGCTTCTGGTTTGAAATTACTCCCGCTGATTATTCCATGGGTATCGGCTTTTTCGGTGATGACCCCGGGGTAATGGCTCTTTTCAGAAAAAAGATTTGTGAAAAGACGGATGAATTCAAAAAAATAGTTTCTTTGTGCGAAAAGACCGGGGCATCGCTCTACGGCAGTGCATATAAAAGAATGCCTGCGTGTTGTCCCGAGGGAATGGAAAAGTATTATTCAAGAAAAGACTTCGGCTTTATTATACATTCGGACAGACTTTCGGATTTAGAGGACGAAGGTATAATTGATATTATACTTAAAAATTTCAAAGCTTTTTCACCTTTATATAAGTTTATGCTTGAAATTGCAGATGAATATTTTTCGGAGGTAAAAGAATGAGTATTGATTATTCGCGTTTCAAAAGCGGAAGCGACATCAGAGGCTACGGCCTCGGTGACGAAAACGAGCCTCTCTATATGAGCGATGAAATGGTTTATCGCTGCAGTGCTGTTTTTGCCGATTATATCAAAGATAAAACAGGAAATGACAAGCCTGTTATCTCGGTCGGCCATGACAGCAGACTTTCGGCAGAAAGAATAAAAGCAGCTGTTATTGGCGCGCTTAAGGATTCCGATGTCCGGGTGATTGACTGCTGCCTTTGTTCAACTCCCGCCATGTTTATGACTACGGTTGAGCTTAACTGTGACGGCGCTGTTCAGATTACCGCAAGCCACCATCCGAAAGACAGAAACGGGCTTAAATTCTTCACCCGTGACGGCGGTCTTGACGGAAGTGATATTGAAACAATTCTTAAATGTGCTGCGGAAATCGATATAAAGTCACGCAGCGGATGCGGCTCGGTTGAATCCTGCGATTTTATGAGTACTTATGCCGCTTTGCTCAGAAAAATGATTATTGACGGTGTAAATGCCGGAGAAAAGCCTCTTTCGGGTCTTAAAATAATCGTAGATGCCGGAAACGGTGTCGGCGGATTTTATGCAAAAAATGTTCTTGAGCCTCTCGGCGCGGATACTGAAGGAAGTCTTTATCTTGACCCCGACGGAAATTTTCCCAATCATGCACCTAATCCCGAAAATGCTGAGGCAATGAAGTGTATTACCGATGCAACTGCCGCGTCAGGGGCTGATTTCGGAGTGATTTTTGATACTGATGTTGACCGTGCCGCTTGTGTCGGCAAAGGCGGATTCAGTATAAACAGAAACAGACTTGTTGCTCTTGCCTCAAAGGTGGCTTTAGCTTCATGCCCCGGCGGAACCATCGTAACCGACAGCGTTACATCTGACGGGCTTGCCGATTTCATCAAAGCGAACGGCGGTAAACATCTTCGCTTTAAGCGCGGATACAGAAATGTAATCAATAAACAGATTGAACTTTGTGAAAAGGGCGAGAAATGTCCTCTTGCCATGGAAACCTCCGGCCACGCCGCTTTTGCAGAGAATTATTTTCTTGATGACGGAGCTTATCTGATTACGAAGCTTATTATCGAAGCTGCCGCACTTTCAAAGAACGGTGAAACTCTTGAAGGTCTTATCGGTAAGCTTGATGAGCCTGCAGAAGAGAAAGAACTCAGATTCAAAATCCTTTGTGATGATTTCAGACCCGAAGGTGAAAAGATTATTTCTCTTTTTGAAAAGGAATCAAAAAATCATTGCGGCTGGAGTGCAGCCGATGACAATTATGAAGGAATCAGAATAAACTGTAAAGACGGAAACGGATGGTTCCTTCTTCGTCTGAGCGTTCATGATCCGATTATCGTATTGAATACGGAAAGCAACGAAATCGGCGGAACCCTTAAAATGTGCAAGGCTGTTTACGAGGTTATTTCAAAAGCTGAAAATATTGATTTAATAAATATATCGGCACTTACCGATATTTTATGAGGAGGAAAAAATATGTACAGAATTTTATCGACAAATGTTCTTTGCTGGGGCGAAGGTGACCATTCTCTTGAAAAGAGAATTCCGCTTGAAATCAAAATGCTTAAGGAAGCCGCACCCGATTCTTTCGGCGTACAGGAAGCTCATATTCAGTGGATAAAAGCTCTTTGTGATGGCCTTCCCGAGTATGATTATGTCGGCGTAGGCAGAGAAGACGGAAAAGAAGACGGAGAATTTGCCGCTGTCTTTTATCGTAAAGATAAGTTCGATATCAGCGATTGCGGTAATTTCTGGATTTCCGAAACACCTGATGTTCCTTCAATGGGCTGGGATGCTGTTTGCCCGAGAGTTGCCACCTATGTAAAGCTCACAGATAAAACAAACGGTAAGAGCTATGTTCATTTTAATACCCATCTTGATCATAAAGGTGTTGCCGCTCAGATTAACGGAGCTAAAATGATTCAGGAAAAGGCTGCTTCATTTGGCGGAGTACCTGTTGTATGCACGGGTGATTTCAATGTTCATCAGGGTTCCGATTGCTATAAAACCATGGTAAGCGCAAATATGGGTGATGCAAGGCTTCTTGCTCCCGATTCCGATGATTCCTTTACTTTCCACGCCTTCAACCCCGAAACCGTTCAGAGCATAATCGATTTTGTTTTCGTTGATAAAGCAACGGTTAAACCGCTTAATTTCAAAGTTATCAATAAGAAAATAGACGGTTTGTTCTATTCTGACCACTATGCTGTTTATGCGGATGTTGAGCTTTAATATTTGAATTTTTCCTCCCTTGTCTTTGACTTGGGAGGTTTTCATAAAAAATATTGTAATTGTTGAAAATCGGTGTTAAACTTTTGTTGAGAAATGGGGGAGTAATAATGAAAAAATATACCTTCGGTACACCGGAAAACATTGTTCCGTCAGCATTTTGTGACGGATTTAATTACAAAGAATCAGATATTTCTTTTTCAAAGGAATCTTTTGATTTCCGTGAAACTGAAAAAGGATGTGTTCTTGAATTTAAAATTTCACCCGATACCAAAATTTACGGCTTCGGTCTTCAGCTTTATAAATTCAATGAATACGGAAATAAAGTAACGATTCGCTGTAATGCCGATGCTCCGAGAGCAACAGGTGACAGTCATGCACCCGTTCCGTTTTTTGTTACAAATAAAGGTTACGGCATATATTTTGATACAGCAAGATATGCCGAGTTTTATTGCGGCGTAAAGAAGCCGGGCGGTAAAACAACAAAAGAAAATTCGGATGTCCTGCTTTCGACAGATGAACTTTATTCCGCAAAAAAATCTGAGGATGATGTAATTATTTCCGCATTCATCCCCGCAGCAAAAGGTATAGATATTTATGTTATTGAGGGAAAGAATATAACGGATATTGTTTCTCAGTATAATATGATGTCCGGCGGCGGATGTGATGTACCCGAATGGGGTCTCGGTGTGCTTTATCGCTGCAACGGCGGCTATAACAGCGATGAGATTATGACTGTTGCGGAATATATGCGTAAAAATGAGATTCCCTGCGATATTCTCGGTCTTGAGCCTGGTTGGCATACCCATGCTTATTCCTGCACTTATAAATGGAATAAGGAAAGATTTCCCGAGCCGAAAAAGTTTGTTGACAAGCTGATTGATATGGGCTTTCATATAAATCTGTGGGAACACGCATTTGTTCATCCCGATTCACCGATTCACGATGAGTTAAAACCGTACAGCGCGGATTATTGTGTCTGGGAAGGTCTTGTTCCCGATTTTTGTCTGCCGGAAGCAAGAAAGATTTTTGCGGATTATCACAAAAATAATCTTGTTTCAATGGGCATTGACGGCTTCAAAGCGGATGAATGCGACGGAAGTGATTATACCGGCGGCTGGACTTTTCCGAATCATGCCTGTTTTCCTTCTGGTATTGACGGCGAACGCTATCATAATCTTTTCGGCGTTTTGTATTCAAAGACAATGATGCAGGCTCTTGACGGCAAAAAGACTTTATCCGAAGTCAGAAGTATGGGCGCACTTGCAGCTTCATATCCTTTTGTTCTTTACAGTGACCTTTCCAATATCAAAGCTTTCCTCACTGGTGTTGTAAATTCCGGATTTTCGGGCATTTTGTGGACACCCGAGGTCAGAGACGGCGCAACAAAGAAAGAGCTTCTCAGACGCCTTCAGATGGTCACTTTTTCCGTTCAGTGTCTTATCAATTCCTGGTGCTGCCCCGAAATTCCCTGGCTTAAATTTGACTGTGCCGATGAAGTAAAAGCTATTCTTTCCGAGCGTAAAAAGCTTATTCCCAAGCTTAAAAAAGCTTTTGACAAATACAGAGATGAGGGTGTTCCCCCCGTAAGAGCTCTTGTAATGGATTACACCGATGATGCCGAAACCTTTGATATTGCCGATGAATATCTTTTCTGTGATGACCTTCTTGTTGCACCGTTTTATGATTTTGAAAACGATACAAGAGAAATATATTTGCCGGAAGGGGAATGGGTCGATTATTTCAGCGGGGAAAAAGTTCAGAGCGGTCATTTCAACTATACAAGTGAAAACATTCCCGTTTTCCGAAAAATTGTTTAATTTATTAAAATCTATTGATTGATTTTTAATACCATGTTATAATATTACAAATATTTTCTCAAAGGAGAATACTTTTATGGCTCAGACAAAAAAATTTGAAAAAGGCACAGTGATCTTTCGTGAAGGTCAGTGGGAAATTTGTTGCTATGACATAATTTCCGGTAAAGTAGGTATTTATTCAAACTACGGGGAAGAAAACGAAACTTTTCTTACCGAGGTTGGAGCAGGCAAGTTTTTCGGCGAAATGGCAATTATTGATTTTATGCCCCGTTCCGCTACCGCGGTTGCTCTTGAGGATACAGAAGCTAATGTAATTAACAACGCTTCACTTGATCAGTTTCTTATCAGTGACCCCGAAAAGATCGTTTTGATTCTTAAGAACTTAACGAATCGTCTTCGTGAGCTTTCGGCAGAATATATTGAAACCTGCCGTATGATAACCGAATATGTTGATAATGATGAGTCAATGAAGCCCCAGAAGTCCGGTCTTCTTGAAAAAATTAAAAGACTTACAAAGTATATTGATAAATATAATGAGTCTTATGTAAAGCTTATCAACGAAAATCCCGAAATGAGGATAAACGATTATTATATTTGGTATTAAGGAGATATGTTTTATGCAGGAAATTAATTATAAAAAAAATAACCTTATTTTTGCAGAGGGTGCAGTAGAATACTTTATGTTTTATATTGCATCGGGCAAAGTCGGTATTTATTCAGGCTATGAATCAAAGGATGAAAAGCTTCTTGTTGAGCTTGAAGAAGGTGCATTTTTCGGCGAAATGGGTATGATTGAGCGCCTTCCCCGTTCTGCAACTGCCGTTGCTCTCGAAAATTCTGTTGTTTATAAAATCGACGACAATAACTTTGATGAGTTCTGCAAAGAAAAGCCCGCAAAGGTTATTCAGATCATGCAGAATACAAGCCGTCGTCTGAGATCTCTTACCAAGGATTATCTTTCGGTTGGCGGTGCTCTTTCCGAGTATGTCAAAGCTAAGGAAAACGGCGAAGAAATCAGCGATGAACTTAAAAATAAAATGAAGAAAATTGCCGGTGTAGGTAAAAAGAAATAATATGTTACAGATACAACCTTTTTATAAAAACGGCGCTGAATATATCAGCTACGCAAAAAAGGAAAATATCACTTTTGAAGCAATAGAACCTTCGTTTTTCAATGAAGATAAAGACAGAGACCGCTGGTATGAGACCTGCGGTCTTGTCAGTTCTGTTCACGGCGCTTTTATTGATGTTAATCCTGCAAGCGGTGATTT
This sequence comes from Acutalibacteraceae bacterium, assembly GCA_045642725.1. Lineage (GTDB taxonomy): Bacteria > Bacillota > Clostridia > Oscillospirales > Acutalibacteraceae > CAG-177. Next base: position 2,457 of record JAZUJJ010000100.1, on the reverse strand, counting down.
GCTTTTTCGTGAATTATCCGAACGCAGGTGCAGACAGAGTTGTGAAATTGCCGTAAAATGCGGTGCTGAAAATGTGGTTTTTCATTCTTCCTGCTTTCCGTTTATCCGCGGCGCATATCTCGATAACTGGGTTAAAATCTGCGCTGAGTTTTATCAGAAAATTGCGGATGAATATAAGCTTAATATTTTTATCGAAAACAGTCCGGATATTGACCCCGGTCCGATTTGTGAGCTGATGAAAGCCGTAAATAATCCTCGCATGGGTGTGTGCCTCGATATAGGTCATTCAATGTATTCATCAACTTCCGTTTCGGAGTGGGTGAGCGTTCTCGGCCCTTATGTAGGTTATATTCATCTTTCCGACAATATGGGGAAATATGATGATCACCTTGCTTTGGGTGACGGCGTTATTGACTGGTTTGAGGCAAATAAAATTTTATCTGATTTATGCGGAAATATTCCCGTTACTCTTGAAGTCGGTAATCTTGAAAACATAAAAAAATCCGTTGATTTTCTCAGAATCAACGGGCTTTTCGGAATGTGAGGTGCACAGATGGATAATAATGATGTTATACGCCGAAGTGTAATTCAGGATATGTCCGAAGGTCTTATGACTATCGGCCTCAACGGTATTATAACTTATGTTAATCCCGCTGCCTCCGAAATTCTCGGCAGACCCTCCGAAGAGCTTTCCGGAAAGAAATTTGCAAGCTGCTTCTTTGAGTTTGAAGAAAACGATGCTTTCAATCAGATGGTGCTTGATGCTGTTTATGATGTTGTAAACCCTCATGAAGGCTTTGTGCCTTATTTTACGGGCAATGTCACAAAGCAGCTTCATATCCGCACTTCCTTTCTTAAAGAAAACGGAAACAAAATCGGTATAATCGCCGTTCTTTCCGATATTACCGAGCTTTCCGAGCTTCGTGATGCCGTAAAGGCCATGGAAAAAATCAAAGAGCTCAACGGCAGGCTTGAAATGCGTAATCAGCTTCTTTCCGAGACATTCGGCCGTTTTCTTTCGGATCAGATTGTGAAAAAGCTTCTCGATACCCCGGACGGACTTGCTCTCGGCGGCAAAAAAGAGCGTTTAAGTATCATGATGAGCGATTTGAGAGGCTTTACCGCACTTTCCATGGTTATGCCCGCCAATGATTTACTCACCATGCTTAATCATTATCTCGGAGAAATGACCGAAATTATTCAGAGTAATAACGGCACTATAATTGAATTTATCGGTGACGGTATAATGGCAATTTTCGGCGCACCCGTTTCCTCCGATAAACACGAAACAGAGGCTGTTGCCGCCGCAATTCAGATGCAGGCAAAAATGAAGGAAATCAACGCCTGGAATAAAGAAAACGGTTTTCCGCCTCTTGAAATGGGTATCGGCATCAATACGGGTGATGTAATTGTCGGCAATATCGGCAGTGAAAAGCGTACTAAATACGGCGTAACCGGAAATGAAGTCAATATCTGCGGCAGAATTGAAAGCTACACCGTGGGCGGTCAGGTGCTTGTTGCCGAATCCACACTTAAAAATATCAATGTTCCCGTTTTAACCGAAAGCGAGCTTGATGTTAAACCCAAGGGTGTCGGTAAACCCATAAAGGTTTACCACGTGACCGGAATGGGGGAGCCGTATAATACTTCATGCAAAGAGGAATATATTAAGGCCGTATCGCTTGATAATCCGGTTCCCGTTGAATATTGCAGAATTAGCGAAAAGCATGTCGGAAATGACCTTCTGAAAGGTACTTTCACCGCTTTGTCTTATGACGAAGCCGTGCTTGTGACCGATACCGTGCTTAATGATAAAGAAAATCTTCAGTTCGAGTTCGGCGGCAAACTTTTTGCCAAAGTAATGTCGGTCTCGGATAATCAATATGTAATCCGTTTCACTTCCCGTCCCGAAGGGTTTACAGGCAACTGAATAATTCAATGCAGCCTCGGTTTTTACGCCGAAGCTGCATTTTTTCATTCTTCAATTATTACGCCTAAATTTATGAAATCGTTAATCAGCTTTTCTGCGTCTGCTTTTGCCGTTTCCGGAGTGATTTCATAAACCTCACAGATTGCATCTGCAATTTCATCAATGCCTTTTCCGTCAACTATTGAATCAATTACGATTTTGGCGGTTGGATTTAGGTTATATAAACTGTTTTGCCCGTCGCCGGAGCCCTTGACCTGAACGATTATACTTTCATCAAGGATGTTTCTTACTGTGTAATTTTCGGAAATCTTATATTTCATTTTTGCCTTCCTCCTTGATAAGTCTGACATATTCATGGGTCTTTCTGCATATATACTCCGGTTTGATGTTGAATGCTCCTGTTTCGGCGTAACATGATGCTGCGCAGGATTCGCAAATCAGCTTGTATGGGCAACTCTTGCATTCAGGCGGCAAAGTAATTTCTTTTGAAGCGTAATTGATTTCTTTCCAGGCTTCCGATACTCCTT
>JAZUJJ010000099.1:0-13144 GCA_045642725.1 Acutalibacteraceae bacterium | reverse complement strand
AACGAAAAAACGATATTTTTAACTTAACATTTACAAAATATGAATGAACTTAATAAATTTGCATTTTTAAAAAATATTTTTTATAAATGTCCTTGCTTGAAAATTTTATTTTTAGAATTAACTAAGAATTGTAATTTAAATTGTATTCATTGTGGAAGTAATTGCCCGAATAATTACAGCGATACGTTTTTGAAATTGTCAGATATTAAGCCTGTTTTAGATGATTTAAAAGAAAAAAGCCCTTCTACGGCAATTTTTATTACCGGAGGAGAACCACTATTAAATCCCGAATGGGAAAATATATGTAAATATGTCTTTTCTTTAGGCTTTAATTGTGGTATGACAACTAATGGTACACTGGTTGATGATGAGACAGTAATAAAATTACATGAATGTGGTGTAAAAACTATTTCTGTAAGTCTTGATGGATTAAAAAATACACATGAAAATTTCAGACAGACAGACGGTTGTTTTGACAAGGCAGTTCATGCGCTTTCAATGTTAAAACGCAGTGGATTATTTTATGATGTTCAGGCAACTACGGTTGTTGGTAAACATAATTTTAAAGAATTGAACCAAATATATAATTTGTGTTTGGAAATGAAATTGGATTCATGGAAAATTACCGAAATTGAGCCGATTGGGTTAGCAAAGAATATTAGTCATTTAGAACTTTCAACTGATGAAAAATTACAATTATATGAATTCATTTTAAATAAAAAAACAAGCATTATGGAAATTTCTTATGTATGTAGTCATTTTTTGCCTCTAAAATATGATAAATCAGTTAGAAGAACTCATTATATTTGCGGTGCCGGAACGTATATCGCAAGTATTACGGCAGATGGAGATATTACCGCGTGCTTAGATATAGATGACATAGAAAATGTTCGACAAGGAAATATCTTTACAGATAATTTTTGGGATGTTTGGGAAAATAAATTTCAACTTTTCAGAAAAAACAAGGCATTGACAAGTGATTTTTGTGTTGGGTGTCAATATATTAATTTTTGTCAAGGAGAGTCATGGCATACATGGAGTATAAGAGATAATCAACCTAAAATTTGCAATTATAAAGAAATGGGAGGAGATGTTTTTGGGAAAAATTATACCGACAGTTGAGCAAATTAACGAATTAGTTTTACATTTTGATGGCTTAGTTTCACGTATTGATGATTCTTATTGTGAATGTATGGAACTATTACAAATGTTTAGAGCTTTAGATTTTGATTCTAATGATTCAATTGAAACCATAATATATCTTGAGAAGATCAGCTGTTGTCTAAATGATTATATGAATCGCATACAAGAACTCGGCTCAATATTTAATAGTTATCGTGAAGCATATTATAATCCAGAGGTATATGGACCACCAGATTTTAATAAACAAGTATTTTAAATGAATATTCCATCAGGATAATGTATTTAAACCGTTAAAAAGAGCAAACAGTGTTCAACTACGAATGTAATAGTCAATCTGAATTTCGAGACCGCAGTGATTTTTTCTTCACTGCGGTCTTTCTAATCTTTTGGTTCTTCGTAAGCCCAAAATGAAACAGCGTAGGATAAGATAAAAAGAACCGCAGCGGATCACAATGCCGTTGCGGTTCTCGTCAAAAAAGATTATTCATATTTGAAAGGTAAAATCAGTTCACCGGGATGTGAAAATACAGAAGTAAGATACTTGAATATTCCGCCGGCAGAGTGCACTTAAACCGCTCGTTTTGTGTATGCGTTCCGGCGAAACCGTGCATGTGGATGTGCGGACAAAAATTTGGACCATATTAATATTGTTTTATTTCTTAAAGCTAATAATGTTGGTTTTTGTTTTTAACTGTTCGCTTAAATCATATTGCCCACAGTATAGCCTTCATAAACCGCATTGGGGATTATTCCTCCGCCGTTGGAGTCACCGATATTATAAATCTCGGCGATTTCATCCTTTAAGCTTTCGTAAAGCTCGGTTTCGGGCTTGTCACCGATGGCAAGAACTACGGTATCGGCTTTTATTTTTTCGCTGCTGCCGTTTTTATTTTTGAAAACAACTTCGTCGGCGGTAATCTTCTCAACACGGCATCCCGTGAGAAGCTTCACGCCGTTGCCTTTAAGATGCCCGAGAAGTATGGTCTGGGCTGTTTTGCCCGTGTTGGCTGCAAGCTCGTCCTGCATTTCTATGACTGCTACATTCTTGCCCTGTGCTTTGAGAAATTCCGCTGTTTCACAGCCGATTGAGCCGCCGCCGATAACGGCAACGTTCTTTCCTGTTTTTGCACCCGCAAGAATTTCTTTGGCGTTTATTGCTCTTTCCGCACCTTCAAGTCTGAGTACGGCTGGTTTAACGCCGGTAGCGCAGACAACCGCATCGGGGTTCATGGCGAGTATATCCTGCTTTGTCACTTTCTGACCCAGGTGAACCTTTACACCGTTAATTCTGAGCTGGGTTTCAAGGTAAGGCTTCATAAGGCCGAGGTGCTGTTTATAAGGAGGAATGCAGGCGAGATTCATTTGACCGCCGATTTCCTTTGCCGAGTCGAAAATATCGACCTCGTGGCCGCGCTTTGCGGCTATTCTTGCCGCTTCAACGCCTGCAACACCCGCACCGATAACAACAACATGCTTTTTCGTTTCTGCGGGCTTTATGGTGTAATCATTGTCGCCTCTTGCAAGCACCGGATTTCCCGAACAGATTGCTTTTCCGCCGTGCTGAAGCTGCTGATTTATGCAGTGACCGCAGCCGATGCACGGTCTGATTTCGTCTTCTCTGTCTTCGTCAATGAGCTTGACAAGGTCCGGCTGAGCAAGTAAGCCGTGACCGATGAATATAAGGTCACATTGACCGCTTTTAAGTGCTTTTTCCGCCTTTTCGGGGTTCTGTGCTCTGCCGCCGCCGATAAGCGGAATTGTCTTTTTCTTGCCCGTGGTAAGAGCGATACCTATTTTCATCAGCAGGCAGAGAATGACTGCCATACAGTCCGGGTAAGCCGATTCGGGCTTTTCGTGCTTGCCAGCTTCGCTTGACCATTTTCCGGCAAGAACTTCAATGGCATCAACGCCTGCTTCCTGGAAGCGTTTGCAGTAATAAACACCGTCGAGCATTGATATACCTGCATCGGTGCCCTGTTCAACAACGGAAAGCTTAACGATTACGGCAAAGTCATCGCCGCAAAGCTCTCTGATTCTTTTTACTATATTCAGATGAAAACGCATACGGTTTTCTCTGCTTCCGCCGTATTCATCTGTTCTGATATTCGCGGTTTTTGATAAAAACTGCTGTCCGAGATAATAGCCTACACTGTGGATTTCAACTCCGTCAAAGCCTGCTTTTTTTGCTCTGAGTGCTGCCTGAGCATATTTTTCTTCAATTTCCTTTATTTCGGGTATTGTGAGTGCTCTGGGTGTTTCGTTTCCGAGACCCATCATAAAGGAATAGGGCATTGCAACAGCACTCGGCCCGACGGGTTGTGCGCCGATGATTGAGCGTCTTGCGCCTCTGCCGGTGTGAGAAATCTGAAGAAAAGCTTTTGCGCCGCCCTCGTGAATTACATCGGCAAGTTGAGCCATGCCGGGAATGTATTTGTCATCGTCAATGACAAGCATTCCGTTTGTGTTAAGACCCAGGGGAGTGTCAACACAGGTTACTTCAACAACAATGGCTCCGACTCCGCCTTTTGCTCTTTCGGCGTAGTGGTTGAGAACGGCTTTATTGACAAAACCGTTGTCTGATTGGCTCATGCCCATGGCGGCCATGACTGTTTTGTTTCTGAGTTCGACTTTGCCGATTTTTGCGGGAGAAAGAAGATGCGGATATTTTGGATTCATTTGATATTCCCCCTGAATATTTTTTTATTTTGTGTAAAATCCCGCAGGACTTACAATATTATGCTGTGAAAAAAGCTTTGCCGCTGAAAGCGTGTAATCGGAAACGGATTTTGATTTGTAGAGCTGTCTGATTTCTTTTTCGGCATTTTCAAATATGCCGCCCCAGTATGCCCAGTATTCCTTCATGTGGAGAAGCAGCTGAGTTTCGTTTGGAAGTCTTTCACGGGTAAGTGCGAAGAATTCGTCATAAAAATCTTTGAATTCATCCTTGGTAAGGGGACCTTCGCCTTTGATTTCTCCGGCAAGCTTCGGGTTTGCAATAAAACCCCTGCCGCACATAACCGTGCCTGTTCCGGGGAAGCTTTCCGAAAATTCTTTTATTTTGTCCGTATTGAAAAGATCACCGTTATAAACCGTTATTTCCGGGTTGTGTCTGAGAAATATTCGGTAGCTTTCATCTGAAACGGGGCCTTTATAGAAATCCTTTTCAAGGCGGGGATGAACTATAAGCTCTTTTATCGGGTAGTGAGAAAAAAGCTCTGCAAGAGCCTCGGCTTCCTCATAGGATGTTCTTCCGATTCTTGTCTTAACCGAAATTTCAACAGGAGATTCGGAAAATATCCTGTCGAGGAATTCGTGCAGGTACGGAATGTCGCCAAGCATTCCCGCACCTTTTTTCTTTTTCGTAACGGTCGGGGAGGGACAGCCGAGGTTAAGGTTAACTTCCTTATACCCCATGGCTTTAAGTTCATTTGTTGCCCAAAGAAAATCGTCGGCGTTGTGACCTATGAGCTGAGGTATGACATTCAGCCCTTCATTTACCCGGGGTGATATTTCACCGAGAATACGCGGAGTAAAGCAGTGATTCTGAGTCGGTGAAATAAACGGTGTGAAGTATCTGTCAGCAGGGGTAAAATGCCTGCTCTGTATGCGTCTGAAATACGAGGTGGTTACTCCCTCGAGTGGAGCCATTTCAATCTTCAATTCCATTTTATTTCAGTGTTTCCGAAAATTTGATTATATTAAGATTACCGTACATTTCTTCAACAAGGTCAAAGGCACAGTTAAGTTTTTCTTTGCTGTGACAGTCTGAGGTGACAACGAAACAGCCGCCTTTTTCATTGATAAATCCGGCAATTTCTTTTGACGGATACGGCGTTGTACGCTTACCCCTTGCGATGGCGCCGGTGTTTATTTCAAAGGGCTTATTGTAAGCAATGAGCTTTTCTGCCGCCGAAAATGCGGCGTCTCTGTATGCTTTGCTCCCGGTGCTGAAAAAACAGTCGTTTTCGTTGAATTTTGTAACAAGGTCGAAATGACCGATTATATCACAGCCTGTTTTTTCGGCAATGTTACCCATTTCATCATAGTAGGCGGCAATATATTTATCCATGGAGCCGCCCAGATATTTGTCGGCGGCGTATTTCTGCTTTTCGGCAGAGTTGTCAACGGGCAGATATTCACCGTCAAAGCAAAGATAATGCACCGAGCCGATAAGAAAATCATAATCACTTCGGTTTACGCTGCTGAAATAATCAAGCTCCGTGCCGCAGTAGATTTTCAGCTTATCTTCATATTGCTTTTTCAGGGTGTTTATTCCCTTTATGTATTCTTTTGTGCCTTCGGGTGACATACACCAGCCGCAGCCGAAATCAAGGAAGGAATGACCCGAAAAGCCGAGAGCATCAAAGCCGAGGTCAATGGCTTTCTCAACCATTTCCGAAGGCGTGTTTTTGCCGTCGCAGTAGGTTGAATGTGTATGGAAGTTTTCGCTGAACAAAATTTATCACTTCTTGCTGTTTGATTTGATTATTGCCGTTGCGGTAAGAGCGGCTGCGGCGGTAAGAGCCGTTACGCCTTTCTTTATGAGAGGCTTTGCCGCATCAACCGAGCTCGGCGCACGGTTATAAAACTCAAACTTAAGTCTGTTGGAAACTTTCTTGCCGCAAAGGTCACGGTAAGTGAATATCATGGTGTTGTAGTCGCTCTGACCTTCTTCAAAATCAAAAATTCTTACGCCTCTGTCAAAACTCGGTCCATAGACATTGAATCCGGCTCCTGGTGTGTAACCGAGGTTGATACCTCTGACTCTTCCTGTAAAGCTGTTTATATGGTCGTGACCGAAATATGCACCGATGATGTTTCCCATTTTTACCCAGCGTTCAAACTGGTCTGTTATTGTGCCGGGGCAGGCAACGCTTTCGTGCATATATTCGCCTCTGGCCTTCATTTCATCGGTGATTTTATAGTAATGGCCCCTCTTGGTGCAGTTTCCTTCAATGGCACCGTCACAGCCCTGAATAACCTCATCAAGCATTTCGTACATTTCATAAACGGGTATGTGCTGGAAAACGAGGCAGGGAACGGGAGAGCCGGAATTAAGGTCGGTAAGCACATCGTTTGCCTTTTCAAGCCAGTCCATCTGCTCTTTTGAAACGCCGTTGCCGCCGTTTTCTCTTCTGCCGCAGTTGTCAATCAGATAAAGACCGAGCTCAATTTTTTTGCCGTCACCGGAATAAACCGGCAGACACATTGTGTCTGTATTGTTATATCTTGCAAAGCATTCGTTATTTACACACTGAGGATAGCTTTCATAAACATCAGCCTGCCATTTTCTGTCCATGCCTTTGGGTACATCGTGATTGCCGAAAACAAAGGTGAAGGGTATATTTCTGTCAGCAAGGGGCTTGATGATATGACGGATGGTTTTTTTCATATTTGCTTCGGGAAAACCGAGATGGATACCCAGACCGTAACTCTTTACCTGGTCGCCGGTAAAAACAACAAGGTCGGGTTTGATTTCATCAAGAGCCGCACAGATGAATTTAATTGTGTCGGGTGCGGTAAACTGGGTATCCTGAATGTCGGTTATCTGCATGATTCTGAATTTTCCGTTCTTGAATTTAATCATTTTTATCCTCCGCTTTGAATTTATTTATTATTTCGCTTTCTTCGTAGATTTCGTCGGTTAAGTCTTTTAGAAAGTCAAGGCATTCTTTGTCGGATGAAAGGATTTTTCCCGCTTTTTCAACATTTTTTATAAACTTCCGTGAAAACCTTATTTCGTCGCAATGGGCAACCATCGGGCAGATGCCGTAGCCTCTGCTGTCAATGACGGCTTCGATTTTTTCTTTTTCGTTGACGATAGGAAAAAAAGGAAAAATACGGCATGAAAGAGGCCGTTCGCTTCTGCTGCATTTTCCGCCGCAGACGGCAACCCTTCTTCCGTCTTTTACCGTAACGGAAAGTGTTGTTTTTTCTCCGGGGAAAAGGAGCATCCCCGTTTCGCTGTCACCCTTACAGCAGTTTGCCGAGCACAGTTCACCGCAGTCTGTTTTCAGCGGCGTTGCTTCTTCAAAAAGGGAATACAGCAGCTCATACATTTCGTCTCTGTTGTGAAATTTTTTCATTTTTCAAGCAATTCTTTCATCAGCGGATATATTTTTTTCGCCATAAAATAGTGACCGAGATCATTGGGATGTGTGCGGTCAGTTGTGCAAATCTCTCTGTCAATGCCGTCAAAATAGGTTTTTCCGTCAATGAAATATACATTTTTATCCCCGTTTTTCAAAGCGTTTTCGTAGGTTGTACGGATTATTTCACGGCGCTCGTTATAGTCGGAGCAATCCTCCGCAGGTCTTGTGAGCATAATAACGGGTGTGTCGGGCTGAAAGCTTCTGAAAATTCTGAAAAAGCTTTCGTGTGTCGCTTTCAGATGCTCGCTTGTGGGGGCATTATGGTCGTAATCGTAAACAAAAATGCTCATTCTGATTTTACCGATGTATTCGGCAAGCTCTTTTTCGCCTCTTGCCGAGCCGGAAAAACCGAGATTGTAATAATCCGTGTCAAGCCACCTTGACAGCAATGCATTGTATGCATTTGATGAGGATGTGTGACCGTTTTCGGTAATTGAAGAGCCGTAGTAAACCACAGGCAGGGGATGAGCATATTCCGCAGGGGCTGTAATTTCCGCATCATCCTCAACTGAAATCGTAATATCCTTTACATAGGGATTTCTCGGCATAAAAACGGTTATATCTTCACATTCTCCGCTTTTTTCGAAGGTTTCTTCAACAAAATTGTCATCGTATGAGTTCGGAGCGGAAACTATGCCCAGATACTTGTCATTTGGATATTTGCCGATAAAAGCGTTGCAGACATTTGCCTGATAAAATGACATACCTCTGTCGGGGTAAACGCTGTCAAGCTCAACTCTTATTTTTATTTTTCTGCTGTCGGTTCTGAAACGAAGTCTTGCTCCGCATATTCTTTTGTCAAAGGTTTCAAGATGAGTATATTTTGTAACTATTTCATCGCTGAGTCTTCGCAGTTCATTTCTTTCTTCAAAAAAAGGAACGCCGTAAAGTTTGCAGGCACATTCCCTGAAATTATAATCCTTCGTAATTATCACTCCGATATACAGTTTAAGAATTTTTCAACCTCGTCTTTGCAGGGAATGGTTTCCGCCGCTCCCGCTTTCTGTACGGCAAGAGCGGAGGCTGCGCTTGCAAAACGGAGAGCTTCGGCCGGGGTACTGCCGCCGATGAGCTTTTCAAGCACATATCCCGTGAAAGTATCACCGGCGCCTGTTGTGTCAACGGCCTTTACTTTGAACGCAGGTGCTTGAGTTCTTTCATTTTTGTTTGCGTAAATTGAACCCTTTGCACCCAGAGTGTAAATAATATTACCGTTCGGGCAAAGAGTGCATAACACATCAAGTGCTTCAACGATGTCCGTTTTTCCGCTTATGGATTTTCCCTCATCTTCATTGAGAATGAGATAATCAATAAGTTCATAAGGCAGAGATTTCAGCTGATGTGTATAGGGTGACGGGTTAAGTGCCGTCAGCATACCTTTATCTTTGGCTTTTCTTATCATATATTCGACACACGAGGTTTCGTACTGCATCAGTACAAGGTCTCCGCGGCCGAAATTTTTGAGTATTTCATCACAGTCCGAAGGAGTGATTTCTTTATTTGCTCCGGGGAAGAGAATCATCTGATTCTGCCCGTCTGGGTCAACCTCGATAACCGCGTGACCCGTAAAACCGTCGGAAAGCTTCACAAGAGATGTATTTACTCCGTTTGAAGCGAGAAAATCGGTAAGGTGAGCTCCGTCATTTCCTCTCTTGCCGGCAAAATATACATCAAGACCCGCTTTTTTCAGTGAAAGAGCCTGATTGAGACCTTTTCCGCCAACGTGAAGCTCATAATTTGAACAGTAAAGCGTTTCACCTTTTTCGGGAAGCTTTTCAAGGGAATAAACTCTGTCTATGTTGAGAGAGCCGAAAACAAGAGCTTTCATTTCATTCCTCCAGCATTTTTCTCATTCTTTCAAGGCCCTGCGTCAGATTGTCACAGCCGAAAATTCCGGAGGTACCCGTTACGAATATGTTTGCTCCGCAGTCCTTCATTACGGGTATGTTTGCCCAGCTTACATGGCCGTCAATTTCAATCTCGGCGTCGGTATAGCCCTTTGAGTCAAGTGCTTCCCTGAGCCTCTTCGCTTTCAGAAGAGTAGAGGGAATCATCTGCTGACCTGCAAACCCGGGGTCAACCGACATGACAAGGTAACCGTCGGCCACATCAAAAACCTCTTCAACGGCACATATCGGTGTTGCGGGGTTGAGAGCAACAAAAGCCTTTGCACCCTTGCTTTTTATTTTGCAGAGAACTCTGTGAAGATGAACGGTGCTTTCATAATGAACGGATACAATATCGTTTTCCTTTATCTCTATGTAATCAAGCTTGTTATCGGTATCGACTATCATAAGATGAATATCAAGAGGAATGTTTGTAAGCCGTCTTAAGGCTTTCATGAAATCCGTGCCGAGAGCGTAATTCGGAACAAAGCAGCCGTCCATTATATCAATGTGAAGATATTCGGCTTTTCCCGCTTCAAGCTCTTTTATGCATTTATTTATTTCGCCGAAGTCGGCACACATCATTGACGGAGAAATTTGTTTATTCATCAGTTATCACCTTAACTTTATTTATTCCTCTATTTTAGCAGAACGGATATTCAAGTTCAATAGATATTCACAAATTATATTATTGTAAAATCCGATGTGCTTTGATATAATACAGTTAAATTTTACAGAAGAGAGTGATTTTATGCTTCTTTGTGTTCAGACGGGCAATGTTGTTGACAGACTCGGCTTTGAAAAGGGCTATGCCGCCATCCGTGAGGCGGGTTTTGAAGCGATTGACTGGAATCTTGACCATGCCTGGGAAATTCCGAATATCAGAAAAGGCACTTACCTCGGTAAAAGCATAATGGAAAAGCCTCTTGAGGATGTAATTGCTTATTATGCCGAGGAGCTTGAAATAATCAGAAAAAACGGGCTTGTGATTTCTCAGGCTCATGCACCTTTCCCTGCCTGGGTCATTGAGCATCCCGAGGTGCTTGATTATTCCATAGAAATTTACAAAAGAAATATTGAATATTGTGATTATGCAGGCTGTAAAAATCTTGTTATTCACGGTATTTCATATAATCTTTCAAACACAGAATATACACTTGAAGATATGGAAAAGCTTAATTTTAAGCTTTATTCATCTCTTATTCCGACTTTGCTTAAAACCAATGTGACCGTTTGTCTTGAAAACCTTTTCACCGGGTTCAACGGCGTGCTCTATCACGGCCATTGTGCCATACCGCAGGCAGCCGCCGACCTTATTGACAAGCTCAATGAGCTTGCCGGAAAGGAAGTTTTCGGCTTCTGTCTTGACACGGGTCACCTCAATATACTTCATGAGGATTTCCGTGTTGCCGTTCCCGTTCTCGGCAAGCGAATCAAGGCTCTGCATATTCATGACAATGACGGTGCCCATGATGAGCATCTGATGCCTCTTACCGGTACGATAAACTGGAAATTCTTCTGCGAAAGTCTTCATTCCGTAGGTTACGACGGCGACCTTGATTTTGAAACCTTCAACCAGACGGATATAGTCATGAATTTTGATGAGGATATGGTTTACCCGTGGCTTAAGCTTATAAGCTCAATAGGCGAATCATTCAGAAAAAAGATTCAGTAAAAAAATCAGAGAGATGATTTTTCGGAATTGTTCCGTTAAAATCATCTCTCTGCCTTTATCAGGTCATTTTTTCCTGCTTTACTTTATGGTCGATTATATGTCTTGAAGCAAGCTCCTTGTGAACCTCTTCAAGTGATATTCCCGCTTCGGTCATGAGAACCATTACATGATATGCAAGGTCGGCAATTTCGTAAATTGTTTCTTTTTTGTCTTTTGCTTTTGCGGCAATGATGACCTCGGTGGATTCTTCACCGACTTTCTTTAATATCTTGTCAAGGCCCTTCTGGAAAAGATAGGTTGTGTATGAGCCCTCGGGCATATCCTTCTTTCTGCCTGCAAGCATATCCATAAGCTGCTGAAGTGAAAAATCGGTCAGCTTTTCGCTTTTCCATACAGGATTTTCAAAGCAGGAGAATGTACCCTTGTGGCAGGCGGGCCCGTCAGGCTCGACAACAACGGTAAGAGCATCTTTGTCACAGTCAGCGGTGATTGATACAATATGCTGATAGTTCTTGCTCGTTTCGCCTTTGAGCCAAAGCTCTTTTCTTGAACGGCTCCAGAAGCAGGTGAGACCCTTCTCCATTGAGATTTTAAGGCTTTCCTTATTCATATAAGCGAGAGTGAGCACTTTTTTTGAAACGGAGTCAACCACTATTGCGGGGATGAGACCGTTTTCGTCAAATTTAAGTTCGGAAATATCTGTCATTTATCTTACCTCCCTGACAGGAATATTGTTTTTACGAAGCTCTGCTTTAAGATCGCTGATTTTTACTTCTCCGAAGTGGAATATTGAAGCCGCAAGTCCGGCATCAACCTTGGGAAGCGTTTTGAAAAGAGTAATGAAATCTTCGGTTTTTCCGGCTCCGCCGCTGGCAATGACCGGAACGGAAACGGCGTTGCAGACTGCATCAAGCATTTCAAGGTCAAAACCTTTCTTTACGCCGTCTGTGTCAATAGAGTTGACAACGATTTCTCCCGCTCCGCTGTCAACGCCTCTTTTTATCCATTCAATGGCTTCCATACCCGTGTTTTCTCTGCCGCCTTTTGCAAAGACACGGAAAACACCGTCAACCCTTTTAATGTCAACCGAAAGCACAACGCACTGGTCGCCGTAAAGCTTTGCCGCTTCGCCTATAATTGCGGGGTTTCTTATGGCACCGGAATTAACGCTTACCTTGTCGGCACCGCATTTGAGAACTCTGTCAAAGTCTTCAACTGAGTTGATGCCTCCGCCTACGGTGAGGGGAATGAATACCTTTGATGCGGTTTCACAGAGAATGTCCGTGAAAAGCTTTCTGCCGTCTGAGGATGCTGTTATGTCATAGAAAACAAGCTCATCTGCACCGCAGCTGCTGTAATATTCGGCAAGCTCAACGGGGGAGCTTACATCGTTGAGACCCTCAAAATTAACACCTTTTACGACCCTGCCGTTTTTTACATCAAGGCAGGGGATTATTCTTTTTGTAATCATCTGCTTAAACCTATCGCTTCCTTAAGATTGATGGCTCCAGTATAGTAAGCCTTGCCGATAATGGCGGCATAGATATTCATTTCTTTGAGTGCTTTGATGTCGTCGTATGTCGAAACGCCGCCGGAGGCTGTGATTTTTATTGTGTATTTTTCGCTCAGTTCCTTATACAGCCTTGTGTTTGTGCCTTTCATTGCGCCGTCTCTTGAAATATCGGTACAGATTATTGTATCAATGCCGAGACCCTGCATTTCTTCAAAAAAGTCATATACGGTGACTTCCGAATTTTCAAGCCAGCCCTTGACGGCGATAAATCCGTCTTTAATGTCGGCACCGACGGCGATTTTATTGCCGTATTTTGCCGCAGCGGCCTTGAGAAAATCTTTGTTTTCAATGGCGGCAGTGCCGAGAATAACTCTGTCTATACCGGAATCAATATATCTGTCAACGGTTTCAAGGTTTCTGATGCCGCCGCCGATTTCACAGAAAAGCCCCGTTTCCCGTTTGATTTTCAGAACCGTATCCAGATTCACGGTCGTGCCGTATTTTGCGCCGTCCAGGTCCACTATGTGAATGGCTTCACAGCCCGCAGACTTGAATTTGAGTGCCGTATTGACCGGCTCGTCGTCATAGACCGTTTCTTCATCGTAGCGGCCCTGAAACAGGCGTACAGCCTTTCCGCCGAGCAGGTCGATAGCCGGGAAGAGTATCATAAAGCCTCCGTTCAGAGGGCGCAGAAGCCCTTCAGGATATTAAGCCCCGTTTCACCGCTCTTCTCGGGGTGAAACTGGCAGCCGTAAACATTGCCTTTGTCGACAGA
>JAZUJJ010000098.1:0-7992 GCA_045642725.1 Acutalibacteraceae bacterium | reverse complement strand
AAAATTGAAACGGAGGTAATATATATGGCAATCATAAAACTCATTCTCGTATTCTTTCTTACTATCGGTCAGTTCTTTGCCCCTTATTTCACAATGCTGTCTGAGGGCGGAATTGACAAGCTCTATGAAAATTGGTCCGCCGACAAGGCTTACACACAGGACTATGCCGTAACGATTGAAAAGGACCCGAACAAGGATTTTGTTGTTCTCAATTTTGCCGACATTCAGCTTTCCGATGATGAAGTTTACGGCACCGACGGCGAATTTGCCGAAGCAACAATCAAAAAAGCCATTGAAGAAACAAAGCCCGACCTTATCACTCTCACGGGTGACAACGGCTCAGGTAAGGAAGCATATATCAGAATAGTTCAGATTTTCGAATCCTACGGTATTCCCTGGGCAGCGGTTATGGGCAACCATGACGGCGAAAACGGCAAAAGAGTTGCCGAGGCATGGTGCGGAATCCAGCTGCGTGATGCAGAGCACAGTCTGTTCAAATTCGGCCCTGCGGATATGGGTGTAGGCAACTATATAATCAACATCACCGAAAACGGTGAAGTTATCCATTCAATTTATATGATGGACACTCACAGTGAAACTTCCCTTGAGTGCGGCGGATATGACCACCTTTGGGATAATCAGCTCAAATGGTATGAATGGGCCGTAAACGGCAACAATGCACTTGCAGGCAAAAATGTTGAAAGCTCAATTTTCTTCCACATTCCCAATGTTGAATACAATAACGCCTGGAATGAGGCACAGTATGACGCCGAAACCGGAAAATACCTTAACCCCGACTATGCCGACAGCTTCGGTGACAACGGCGAAGGCATCTGCTCCCCCAACTTCAACAGCGGTTTCTTTGAGCTTGTCAAGAAGCTTGGCAGCACAAAGAATATCATTGCAGGTCACGACCACAAGAACGATTCATCAATTCTTTATCAGGGCGTTCGCCTTTCCTACGGTCTCAAAACCGCTTCCGGCAGTTACTCAGTTGACGAAAAGAACGGCGGTTCAACGCTGACCATTGATTCCGACGGCCACGCAGTTTTTGCCCACTGCCGTGTTGATAAGGCATCAGTCGGCTTTTAATTAAGGCTGTCTGACAATCATATAATAAACAGAATTCCGGGATTTCAGATATTTCTCTGCTATCCCGGAATTGTTTTCTATCTTTTTTATTTTACTTTTTTGTCTGCGCTATAATGCGGCAGCTCCATTGTTTTTCAGAATCCTTCCGTTTCCATCATGCCGCATGAATCAAGTGCTTTGATATATGCTTCATAATCAATATTGATTATATTCGTAAAGTAATGGTTGCGGCCCGTGAGAGTGGTTTCGCCGTCACTTCCGCTCCACTCGATATAGTAAAATTTCTTCTCGTCCGGCTGAATATCAACGGTAACAAGCGGGCTGCTCTTTTCCGGTTCAAGACAAGCGGAGCCGGAGGCGGCTGCCGTGCCGTCGGTAATATTGCGCACGGTGTAAGAGAGCTGAACGGGCTTCGTTGTGTCGTTGATGCCGTAAAGTGTCATACGGGTTTCGTTTTCCGGCTCATCAAAAGCAAGAAGAACGGGAGCCTGTGAACGCTTGATATAGTGGTAGGCAAGCTTCTTTGTATAGGTGTAATCAACAACTGCGTCGGAAATCTGCGGCCAGCCGTCAATCAGATTCCACCAGATAATTCCGTTTCGTCTGCCCCGCAAAATGCGGAAGCGTTCAATGAAGAATTTCTTTGCCTCCGCCTGAGAAATCTGGCTCATCAAGGCAAAATCCCGGATATTGTCCGGCTCCTGTGCAAACAGGGTTTTGACCTGATTTGCCATAAGGCGGATACGGTAGGCATACGGATCGGATACATCGGCACGCATACAAGCGGCATGAACAAGCCATTCTTTTCCCGCAATGCCGTTTTCATCAAAAATCGGCCACAGAGATTCCTTTGAGAGAAAAGTTTCCAGAGCTTTCGGCGACGGGCAGCCGTGATACCCTGTTTCGGAGGCAAAATGGCAAACACTGTTTTTATAGTAACTGCCCTTAAAGTAGTCACGCGGCCCCCACAGATGGTCTTCCGACAAGGGCTTGTCTGAAATGTATGCTTCCTCATCGATAAACGGAGATGACGGCAGATACGGGCGGGTGAAATCATGGGTGCGAAGCAGCTGCGGAATCAGCTCACGGGTGATGATATTCTGATTCGGGTTGCGTTTCGTACCTGCCCAGCTGAAGGCACAGTCACATTCGTTATCGCCTGCCCACAGGGCAAGAGATGCATGGCTTCTGAACTTTTTCACAATATGGACAATCTCCGGCTCGAGCATATCAAGGAACCTGCGTTCCTGGGGGTAAACGCCGCATCCCATACCGAAATCCTGCCAGACGAGGATGCCCGATTCGTCGCAGAGGTCATAGAAATGCTCATCCTCATAAACATTGCCGCCCCAACAGCGGATGATATTGCAGTTAATATCATTGACCATTTCCATTGCACGGTCAACGCGGTTCACATCGTTTGCGTGGAACGCATCAAGAGGAACCCAGTTGGTACCCATTACGAACACACGCTTACCGTTGACAACGAAGCAGAAGTCACCGTTTCCGTCCTTATCGGTCGTGCTTGTACGGACAAGCTCGATTGTGCGGATGCCGATACGCTTTTTCATTGTATCAATAACCGTTTCACCGTCAAGCAGTTCAACGGTACAGTCATATAAATTCTGTTCGCCTGCGTTTTTGGGGAACCACAGCTTTGCATCCGGCACAAAGACAGACATTCTGCCGTTAATGTGCTTCGGTTCGGTCTCCATAGTAAAAACGGAATCTCCGCAAACGCCGCGGATGCGCAGCCGAAGGTCAGTCAGGAAATCACGGTCAACATGAAGTGTGAAGTACGCCATAACCGATGCGCCGTCGGCTTTCAGCGCATTGGTATAGAGAAATACATCCTCAATCCGTTCCGGCTTCTTTTGAGTGACGGAAACGGGCTTCCATATTCCGCCCGACACGATACGCGGCATAATATCCCAGCCGTACATTGAAGCCGCTTTTCGGATATAAAGGGACTCATAGTTGTAAGCCAGAGCATTGGAAGATACCGGAATATCAAATTCACGCGCGGCAATCACTGCGGGAATGATATGCACGACAACCTCGTTTTCTCCGCTGCGCAGTTCCGGCACCGGAATGTCATAAGGCAAAAACATATTTGAAACTTTAAGCTTAAAAACCCCGTTTACATATATTTCCGCAACGGTATCAATGCCCTCAAAATGCAGAAATGTATTCTCGTCTGCAATTCCCGACCATGTAAAGGTTTTGCAGAACCACAGATGCAGATTTTCAAGCTCCTGCATTTTCAGCGTATTCATTCCGAAATAAGGGTCCGGCAGCTTTCCCGCACGCTCAAGGTCGCGTTCAAAATTTCCGGGAACTGTTGCCGGAACGGTATCGGGAATCAGGCGTTTTGCATCTGCCTCGGATGCGATTGTGCCGAGCTTTTTTACTTTGCAGTTCTCACCGTAATAGAGAGTCCATGCGCCGGAGAGGTTCCATTCGTTTTTCAGCATGACTTTTTCCTTTCGTTTCCGATATTATTATCAGTATATCACTTGATTATGAAAGATTCAATAATGATAAACAATACCAACCGGATAGCCCGAAAAAAGGCTGTCCGGTTGGTGATTTCACATTATTAAGGCTCAATCCTCTGCTGTCATGTCTGCATCGTCTTCCTCAAGCATTCCGGTGAGCTCTTCTATCATCTGAATTTCCATATTCTCCTGCGCAACAAGTGCACGGCGCTCGTTGAGAGCGATATACATTTTTTCTCTCTTTTCACCGTCGAGGTCATAGAAGATATATGGTATCATGTGGATGACATTCGGGATAGTATGGATACCGGTAAAGAGGAAGAAAACCCTTTTATAAACAGTCTTACTGCCCTGGCTCCAGGGAAGCATGGGGATTGTCGGGTCGTAACCCGACCACTTGAAGATAAAGATGGTCAGCATTGCTTCAAGGGGCTTGGTAACCTTGGTAATAAGGTCGGTGAGCAGATACATTGTGCCGTCGGGGCGCTCGCCGGTAACATACTCGGTGTAGTCGTTGATTTCTCTGGCAAGCTCTGCCTCAAAAACATTGGCAGGGCCGTTATTCAAGCCGTTCAGGCCATAGAAGAGAGCATAAATTCCGATAACGACCCACTTTCTCTCAACATTGGGACAGCCGAAAGTAAACAATCCGATTGCCGAAAGAATATCCCAGATTCGCAGTGTAATAACGGCACGTTTATTGTTGTTCTTAAAGAATTTCTGGAAGGCGGGAATAAAGGCAACACTGAGGGTGTTGAAGATATTGAACGGCAGATAGGCGATGAATGAGGGAATCGCGCCGCCGAATATTTCCTGCTGAGTAACAACATCCCATGAATAACCGCCGGAGCTCCACCAGCTTGTTACGAAGCCGGCAATGAAGTTACGCAGAGCGTACTTATTCTTCAGAATGTAGAATATCGACTTGTTAAGCGGTGCGGGCTTGGGCTGAAGAACGATTCTTTCTTTACAGCCGATTGCCATGGCAATGTTGCCGAAGCAGCCGATAACCGCACTGACAGAGGCAAGAATCGTGAACAGCGTGGGAAGAGAAATGTTTATATAGCCCTTGTTGTTGAGTTCCATGAGGGGCGGAAAAATCGTATATACAATCTGCGCACCGGGCTCGCCGAGGTACTCGGTGAGAAGACCGACATTGATTCTGTCCTTGGGGTTCGCCGTCTGAAGGCTTACCATGTTTCCGCGCGGGATTCCGTAAATCGTTGAGAAGGTTTCCTGAATGAACAGCAGAACGAAGACGAAAATAATCTTCTTCGGGTCGTTGCCCGCCGCATCACCGAAAACCAACGCACCTGAGTACAGGATTGCCGTGCTTAAAAAGTAAGGAATTGCCGTAAAGATAATATAGGGTCTTGCCTTGCCCCAACGGGTACGGGTCTTGTCGTAAATCGCACCCATAAGGGGATTGTTAAGAACATCGTAAATACTGATAAGGGCAAGAATTGCGGTAACATATACCATGTCAATCTTAAGAACATTGACAAAGTACAGTGTCCGATAGGCATTCAGACCCAGAAGGAACTTTGTGGCAAACTGGCCTATGGCGGGCAGCAGCATTTCCTTGGGGGTAAGAACGCTGGAATGGAACATTTTAATTGCTATGTCGCTGTATTTGTTAAGCTCCTGACCGTCAATAGAGGCGGCAGAGTTCTCTTCAGCGCCGAATACCTGCTGACTGAAGCTTCTTTGTTCGGTTTGCTGTTCGCTCATTTTACAGTCACCTCACTTGAAGATTTGAAATAGCCGTCGTCTGACAGAGCATAAACCTCAACAACACCACGGCCGACTGCCGTAACCACACCGTTTTCATCAACTGTGGCGATTTTATCATCCTGCGTGTACCACTTCAAAGTCTGAATGGTAGCATCCTTGGGAGAAAATTTGACATTAAGCTCACAGGTTTCGCCTACATTCAGCTCAACGTTCTTTTTACTCATTTTAAGAGATTCAACGGATTTCTTTACGCTTACCACGCATTCGTCGCTGTAAGTCTTTCCGCCGAATTCAAAGGAAGCGGTGATGACCGCTGTTCCCGTGCCTTTTCCTGCCTTGAAGTAACCTTCTTCGTCAACGGTGATAAGCTCTTCATCAGAGCTTTTCCAGGTCACGGTGTAATCAAGGGGATTGTCACAGGTAAGAGTTGCAAGCAGGTTATCGCTCTTTTTCGGTTCAACCGTCATTTCATGCTCGGAAAGAGAAAGCCCCGGCCATGTAAAATAAAAGCCGTCGGTGTTATTCAGAATGAAGTTCACATCGGCATTGCCGAGCTTTTCAAAGCCGCCGTCAAAGGCAACAGCCGACTTCACCTTCATGGACTTACTGTATTCAAGGCTCTTGAGCTTGTCGGAAACGCGTTCAACGACAAATCTGACGCTTAGAGTTTCGTAACCGACATCAATATCGGTCACCTTCAGCGAACCGTTCATGGCATCGCCGAGCATGGCAAAGCGCTCCTCATCAGTCTTAGAGGCGAAATTGTTATTTAACGCGCTGTCACTGACCTTGAGATTAACGGTAATCACATAGTCGTCACGGTATTTCATATTATATTCGTTAAGTCCGCCGCATTTCTCACAGTTCGGCAGATATTCCGTGCTCTCAATACCACAGGACGGGCAAACATAGTAAATGTAATCGCAGGTGAAAGAATCCACATCCGAAGCGGTAAACGCCGGCTTTCTCAGAAAGCTTTCGGAGCTTTCAAAATAATCGGCAGAGAATTTTTCACTTGTATCTCCAAGGTAACCCGTAAAGAAATCCGAAAGGTAAAGCAGAGTGGTTTTGACGGCATCCGAGCCTGTTGTTTCAACGGAATCGCCGTCAATACCGTAAGACGAGCCGCTCTGAACACTCGGCTTTTCAGCCGATGCCTTTTCGACCACGGTATTAAGATAAGCTGCGACCTGCTCGGCGGTTTCCGGTGCGGTAGTCATGCTTTCGGCATTGATAACCGGAGGATATGAGCCTTCCATGGCAAGCACGTTGCCGAGACCCCAGATGAAGCCGATTACAAAAATGGCGCACAGAATAATGATGACCGAAACAGTCAGCAGCCTGCTTTTGTCAGGCTTTTTTTCCATTTATGCCTCATCCTCCTTTTTTGTGTGTCTTTCTTCGTATTTGGCTTTTTCTTCTTTGATTTCTTCAAGAATCTTTCTTGTTTCCTCGGTTTCAACAACCGGGTAAGGCAGATCCTCAATATTGAGCTTGCCGGATTTGACCTTTTTGTAAATCTCGGCTCTTTCGGGCATACCCTCTTTATACTCCACATTGATGCCCTTGATGCTGAGAATCAGATTCACCGCCAGCACAGCACCGAACATCAGCGCGGCAACAATAAGGCCAAAGCCGTTTGAGCCGCTGAGAATAAAGCTCTGTTCCGCAGTTTTTACAAAGCTGTTTATCAGAATCATATCGGCAGCGCAGGCGATAATACCGAGCCCTGCTATAACCGAGGTTATTTTCTGCATATTTTTGATGCTGATGAAGCAGAGAACCGAAAACAGAAGAGCAAGCACCGCAAAAAGTGCCACACCGAGAAAACCGAAAAGTGCGTTTCGCAATGCGGCAAATGCCGCCCCTTCCAGCTCCGCGGAGCACATATTCAGCAGATAATTAAGGTCGTCGCCGGTAAAGAGCGAAACAAGGCCCATGATTCCGAAATCCAATGAGCTTTCTCTGTACGGCAGAGAAATCATTGCCTTTCCCGCCGGGATAAGCAGAGCCGCTGCAGGCAGAAGCATTACGACAAGCCTTGCGATGGTAAGCTTTGAACCGATAAAAGCATATTTCAGCCTGGTGATTTTGCAGGATATACCCGCCTGAGTAAGCTCGGCTGTTTTTGCTTCACGGTAAAAGTTATCGGCAAAACCGTAGAATACCATATTGACCTTGCATGACGGGCAGTACTGACTGATATCGGTAACCTTCAGCTTATGTCCGCACTTGGGACAGTTTGCCATTGACAAATACCTCCTTGTTTTGGTTTTCACTCCTGCGTTTTCGGAGCGTTAATATATACATACTTATATTAAAGTTTTTTTACGGATAATGCAAGGGCTTTTCGAATTATTTCCCATTCTTTGTATTGTTTCGCAATAATTGTATTTTACAGATATTTTCACTGTTAAATTCTGATTTATCGTTCCGTTTTATTTTTCCTCAACAGTCTGTACACCAGTCCCGTAATGGCGGAGGCGGCGGTGGCGCAGGCGGTGGCGATGGTCAGCAGACCGTAGGCTTCGTTCCCTGATACGGGCGGATTCAGCGCTACGATGAACCCGATGAGCGACAAAACAGCGCCCGTAACGGTGACAATCCACGCTTTTTTGCGCTTGCGGAGTAAAAACCGCACGATAAAACCAACGAGAAGCGGTATAAT
>JAZUJJ010000097.1:0-7031 GCA_045642725.1 Acutalibacteraceae bacterium | reverse complement strand
CTTGTCGTTGTCCGTAGGATTATAGTTCCACTCGTCAAGAATTATTTCAGAATCGCCGTAACCGGCTTTTTCGAGCTTCTCATAAACATATTCAAAATATATTTTGTTGTATTCCGTTGTGGAATAGCTGTGCCATGTGAAGAAATCCATCGGAGACTGATGTTCTTCTATATAGTCGAGAAAACCCTTAAAGAATTCCACAAAATATTTATTGTACGCCGGAGCACCGGTTTTTTCAACCTTTGCTTTGTTTATTGCATAAAAACCACATGAACCGTAACCGCCAACCTTGATTTCGGGGAATTTTTCTTTCAGATATTTTGCCGAAACATCATAGAGACGATAAAACTCCTCAGGTGAACCGTGCCAGAAAACGTTCTCCGTATTGTATTCGGTTTCTGAAATCTCCTCATATTTGCCGCCGTCGGGCTCATTCCAGATTTCCCAGTATTCAATGTTATAATTGAAGCCGTCTGCCCAGCCCTCATTGTAATGAAGAATTATATGCTCACAAATCTGCGCCCACTTGTTATAATCGGTCGGGGGCAGAAGCAGCTCATGGTCCTTCTGTGCATTGCTGTAACTTATACCCAGGCGGAAGAACGGTGTCATGCCCGTATCAACAATAGCCGCAAGCACCTTGTCGCTTTCTTTGAAGTTATATGAGCTTTCGTCGTTGACATCTTTTGAAAAATCGGGAAAAATACGGAAAATATCGGTGCAGTTGATATCGTGAGTTCTGCACGCAGTCATATTTGCTTCGGTAAAAGCCTTATTTATTTCGCTGTCAAGCTCATATTCGGGCATTCTGCCGATATTGTGAACAGGTCTGATTTCGCCGATACTTTTGTCAAAATCAATACTGACTTTACTTGTCAGCATAAAAAGCTGTGAAATCAAGGTAAACAATGACATTATTGCCGCAATAATTCTTTCAAACATAAAAGCTCCTCCGTTTATTATTTTATATTATCTGAATTATTACACATTTTTTACGAAAAATCAATCCTGCAATTATTATAAAGAAGCAAATATTGAATGTCGCAACGCCTTGTGATATAATGAATCCGGCAATTCAAAATAAAAATTTTACGGAGAATGTCATGAATAAAAAGCCATCATCGGACAAGCCCTATTCCAAAGCGGCAAAAGCAGTTGATAAGGTCTTCGGAAAAGCTCAGAACGGTATTTTCCGCCTGCTCACCTTAAAGCTGCGCCTTAAAAACATCCCCGTTTATGAAGACTATATTTCAAATTCGAACGAGCCCGTGTTCAAAGGAACAAACGGTGCCGACCCGGGAAGCGGATGGAGCGCAGGCTTCGCCTGCAAAAGCATTATTCCCGCCGCATGGCGTTGTAATGCCGACGGTACACCCGATGAAAACGGAATGTGTCTTAATAAGCCGAGAGCCACGGGCGGTTATCAGACTTTTGTTTCAAAGCTGTTTACCGAACAGATGATGAACACTCTGGTTCTTTCAAACAATTCCGGCAAAAACGGTATTGTTATTTTCATCAGCATTGACGGTGCAGGTGTTTCGGCAGGAACCTGCGATAAAATGAAAAGCGCAATCATTGAGGCGCTTAAAAGCCGCGGCGTTGCCGCCGAAAACATTTTCGGCTGCAATATTTCGGCAACTCACTGTCACGCCGCCATTGATACCCTCGGTATGTCCGTAACTGAACTGATGCGCAACAAATTCAGACCGAATTCAGAAAATCAGCACAGCGTCTACCCGGAAATGGAATCGGTTCTTGCTGCCCGTGCCGCAGAAACGGTAATCTGCGCCTATGACCGGATGGAAAAAGGCGAGCTTTATTTCTTTGAAACGGAAAAGACAAACGGCGTAAACGACAAGCTGAATATCGGCGTAAAAGTCAAAAACTCTTTTTCCTGTCTGCTTTTTGAAAGCGAAAGCGGTGAAAAGACCCTGCTCACCAACATCGGAGGCCACCCCACCTCTTACGGTGCATGGAAGAAAAACAACATGATGTGCGCCGATTATCCTCATTTTATGGCCCTCACGCTTAAGGACAAAGGTTATAATCTTGTTTTCACACAGAGCGCACAGGCTTCGGTCA
This sequence comes from Acutalibacteraceae bacterium, assembly GCA_045642725.1. Lineage (GTDB taxonomy): Bacteria > Bacillota > Clostridia > Oscillospirales > Acutalibacteraceae > CAG-177. The sequence goes on along the minus strand of JAZUJJ010000097.1, from coordinate 4,949 downwards.
GCGGGCCTTATGTCAGCTTTGACGAGTCTGACCCGAGAAACGGGCAGGCCGATGAATATGTCAGATCCCGTCATCTCTCAAAAAGCGACTGGGTAAATCGCTACGGAAAAGAATATGCCGAAAAATGGTATGACACGCTTGAACAAAACCTTGAAGGGCACATGAAAAAAGGTGCTTTACTTGCACTGTTTCTTATCGGTGCCGTTGACAAATCTCATAAAATCGCTCCTGTTATCAATATCAGAAATTATGAAAGCTTCATTCCCTTTGATTTCGGAGTAATGGAGCTTGCCTGCATATCCGGTCTTCTCGGCACAAATGTCGTTAAAACCGGGCTTGCAAAATCCGGCTACGGTGTTATGACCGAAACCGATTATATTGAGCTCGGTAAAGAGCTTGTTCTGCTCACGGCACCCGGTGAGCTTTCACCGTCTCTGGCTTTCGGCACAAGCCCCGACTATAAAGGCCATTCACTGTGGAACGGCAAAACCTCATGGAGCGGAAATACCTGGCCTTATGACACATTAAGCGATGCAGTTGAGAAGGCAGGCAAAAAACTCATACTTATGGGAATAACCAACAATGAGCTGGGGTACTTTTTCCCCGATATATGCACACCGTCATCCCTGCTCGGTACAATTCTGTTTTACAGAGAAAACTCCGAGGATATGTCAAACTGTATGCTTCTCACTCCGGGTACCTCCTGCGGCTCATTTATAACAAAACAGTATCTGAAAATAATCAAGGAAAATTCTTATGAAAATAATACTGATAAGACACGGTGAAAGTGTGGCAAATGCAATCAGAGATGACAAAGACAAAATATTCATCGGTCAGTGGGACTGTGAGCTGACCGAGCTCGGAAAGCAGCAGGCCCTGAATCTCAGAGATGATCCGCTGATCAAAGATGCCGATATGTTTTTCTGCTCCGACCTGAAAAGAGCCGTCGAAACCGCCCGTCTGATAACCGACGGAAAAATAATTGCCGATAAAAGACTGAGAGAAAGGTCACTCGGCTGTTTCGAAGGAAAAAATATTGAAGAAACAATAAACAGCCACCTTTATGATGACTATTTCAGCGACCCGGAACTGAGCCGGTTCAGGCATGGCTTTTCCGCAAAAGCACCGGGCGGCGAAAACTACACCGATGTGTGCAGCCGGGTGTCATCATTTCTCTATGAAACTGATAAAAGCCTCAGAAAAATCGTTGTTGTCTCTCACTTTTGTGCCATCCGGTGCATTATTAAAACCGTAAACAACCTCAGCGATGAGGAAACACTGAAAATCAAAGTGCGCAACTGTGAACCGATTGTACTGGATTATGAATAATTCTGTTGACTTTTTACACCAAAGTAGTACAATATAGACCAAATATTTATAAAGGGGATTTAATAATGGCAATCATCAAACTGATTATCGCATTCTTTTTCTCAATCAACCAGATTCTCAATCCTTGCTTTCAGTTCGTTTTCAAGGGCGGAGAAAAAGCCTTCTTTGAGGATTGGTCGGCAGACAAGCCCTACACCATGGATTATGCCACAGAGCTGAAAAAAAGCCCGGATAAGGATTTCGTTATCCTCAACATCACGGATGTTCAGTTCAAAGACGGTGAATGCTACAGCAAGGATGCTGACTTCTCTTACGCAACAATCGAAAAGCTTATTGAAGAAGCAAAGCCCGACCTTATCACGGTAACAGGCGACAACGGCTGGGGCACAATGGCATACCTCAGACTTGTCAAGGAATTTGAATCCTACAACATTCCCTGGGCCCCTGTAATGGGAAATCATGACGGTCAGAACTGCATCAGCGAATTCTGGTGCGCCTATCTTCTTGCCAACGCCAAAAACTGCCTCTTCAAATTCGGCCCCGCAGATATGGGCTACGGCAACTATGTTATAAACATCACCGAAAACGGAAAAATCGTACATACGGTTTACATGATGGATACCCATTCAAAAGCTTCCGATACTCCCAACGGTACGATAAACGGCACAGATTATGACGGTCTCTGGACAAGTCAGATGGAATGGTACAGATGGGCAGTTGAAGGCACAAAGAAGCTTGCCGGAAACAATGTGGAAAGCTCCATTTTCATTCACATTCCCCTTTATCAGTACAATACAGCCTGGGACCTTGCTTTCGATGAAGAAACTCAGACTTTCAGAGATGAATATAAAGACAATGCTTTCGGTGTAAATCATGAGGGTGTTTCAAGCCCCAACGCGGACAACGGATTCTTTGAAATTCTCAAAGAGCTTGACAGCACAAAAACCGTTGTATGCGGCCACGAGCATATAAACGATTTCTCTATTGAATATGAAGGTGTTCGCCTTACATATGCCGTTAAATGCGGCCCCGGCTGCTACTGGGAAAAAGAACTCAACGGCGGTACAAAGCTCAGCATTGACTCTAAGGGCGATGTGGTTCTTGAGCATATATTCATCACACCCGAAGAGCTCGGTTATTCCTTCTGATAAAACAGCATAATAACATTCCCCGCCTGATGAATGACTGTCAGGCGGGGATTTCGGTTCAAATTATGATTGTGCATATCGGCAAGAAAATATAATAAAAAGCATTGACAAAGACAAAACTTTTTGCTATTATATATAGCGTTCCTGCAACAAGGGCCATTAGCTCAGTTGGTTAGAGCACTCGGCTCATAACCGAATGGTCCGGGGTTCGAGTCCCTGATGGCCCACCATTCATATAGGGGTATAGCTCAGTTGGTAGAGCAGCGGTCTCCAAAACCGCGTGCCGAGGGTTCAAGTCCTTCTGCCCCTGCCAAAGAAAGAAAGCCTTGAAATCGTTGTATATCAACGGTTTCGGGGCTTTTTTCTTGCCTATTTTTTGCTATATTTTTTGCTTTGTCTAACACAAATTTCGCAAAAATACACCCATTTCTAAGTATTTTGGGTGTCAAATGGGTGTCAAAACTACAGTTTTTATTGCTTATTTTGTGCATTTGAAGAATTCATCAAGCTTTGAAATTGAGTGCTTCTTACCTCTTTCAGAAAGATGTGTGTAGATACCCATAGTTGTCTTAACATCAGAGTGACCGAGCAGTTCTTTTGCTGTAAGAGTATCGACACCAGCTTCATACAAAATTGAGGCATAAGTATGACGAAGTGAGTGCCAATCAAAATCAAATCCAATCTCATCTATTAAACCTTTAAGCAATTTGTTCCATGCAGTTTCGGTAAATCTGCCTCCACAAGTTACACCATTGAAGAAATAGTCAGTAGATTTCGGTTTGGTGGGTTTTATTTTTTTTCCTGTTTTAACGAGACAACCATCATCTGTATATTTTGCAATTGGTACAAAATGTTTTTTATATTTCAAAATCATTTCATAAAGATTTTCGGTTATGGGAACATTACGTATTCCGGCTTGCGTTTTTGTACTTTTTACTTGATTTGTTTTGAAGTCATAACTTTTTGTTACCCGAATTATTCTTTCCTTCAGATCAATGTCAGACCAAGTTAATGCAGTGGCTTCACCTCGCCGTAATCCTGTCAATATTAAGAACTGAGCCGGGAAATAACGGATGTCAGTTTTTGAAAGTATTTCATTTCTCTCTTTTTCCGATAAAGCATCTCTGGTTTTGATCTTAGCGTTTTTGGGCGGAGTAACATACTGACAAGGGTTATATGTACTCAGTCTGTTTTGAATACCAAATTCAAAAACTGAAGAAACATCTCTTAAATACCTTATTATTGTTCTTTTGCTTGACGGTTTTCCTGTTGAAGGGTTAATCGCATAAATGTCTAGCATCGCAGCATTTATATCATCAATGCTGATTTCTTCGACTTTTTTGTCAATAAATGCTGCTGAAAAGTGTTCTACTCTGTATTTTTTAATGCTGAAATCAGATTCACTCATTCTGGGCTCATCAAATTCAAGTCTCTTCTTCATTATCTCTGAAAAAGTAGAATCATTCGATAATGGTTTCACTTCAAGTATTGTCGTTTTTATTTTTTCGTTAATTTCTCGTTTGGAACTACCATACACAACCTTGTACATAGTTTTTCCTTTTTCATCTTTTCCAATAGGCACCTTACATTGATACCTGCCGTCATTTCTTTTGGTGATTTCCATTATTGCCTCCAAATAATAAATTAACACCCAAGTGGGTGTCAAGCTCATCTTAATAGGTAAGCTACATTAAGACAAGGATGCCGATTTATATGGATACTTTCTTCATTGAGAGAAGCCAGTTGATATAGTCATCATGATAAACGATTATTTTCCCACCGGGACAGTCCTGATAGTAAGGAAGCTTACCGCTTTTGCAAATATTGAGAATCTGTCTTGTCGATTTTCTTTGAGCTGTAGCAATTTCTTTAATTGTATAGAATTCTTGTCTTTCCATTTTTTATCCTCCTTATAGTCAAGCACATATCCAATGCGTAATAATTCCGGTAACATCAATCAGGTGACCTGAATTATCTTTGTGGTACCATCTGGGATCGTGGATGCCCTTAAAAAGCTTCTTATTGTACTTTTCAGGGTCTTTCAAGAAGAAAGCAATATTGTTCTCATTTACCGTAGAAATCTCATAAATATCGTCGTTAGCGACAGCATAGTAGCAGCCGCTCTTTGCGGGAAGTTCGTGTTTTACGCTTGTCCAGTCTTGAGGTAATAACATCTTTTTCATTGTCATACAACCTTTCGTTTAATTATTGTTTCAAAATCAAAAGAGTAGGTCGGAGCCGTTGTTCGGTTCCGGCCCATTGTTTTTGCTTTTGAATATTTCAAACCGACAAAGAGGAAGACCTATCTGTCGGTCTGTTTTCTATTAGCCATTTTGTATCTTTTGACCCTTCCGTGTTATGCTGTTACACGCTCGGACTTTCACCCCCCGATTCACTTACGGGGCCTCTCACCTGACGACCTGCGACGGTTTTATCACGCTCGGATCATCACCGGTGGGGAGTAGCTCTATG
>JAZUJJ010000096.1:0-7447 GCA_045642725.1 Acutalibacteraceae bacterium | reverse complement strand
GGCAGGCCTATGCCGGGTATCTGCTCAAGGCGTCCCAAGGTTGGCGGCAGATCAATGCCTCACAGTTGGGTTATTAACAGAAGATATTAACATTAACGATCTATGAAATCATGCGGCTGTATGGGTGCTCCGATACAGCCGCTTTTCATTAGTGCTCAATTGCGATATTTTTTGCTTTTTGTTGAAAGTGATAAATATACATGATATAATTAAAATATATCTTAGAAATATAGCTTAAGATATAACCATCATCTTCTTTGAAAACTGATATGAGGTGATGAGACTTTGAATATTAATTACGGAGGATCATTTATGAGACAGAATATTAATGATGAAATCAAGGAATTACTGAAAGCAGATTCCGAGACCGCTTGTGCGGTATTAAAAGAAAAATTTGACATGCTTCCTTCAATAATCGATGAATATGATGGAGAAGACTGGTGGGAAAGAGGCGAAGAAATATGCAGAGAAAAAATTAAAGATAATTCCGATTTTTTCACTGGATATATTCATGCATCAGAAGACGAAAGTGTAGTCGGATTCGTCAAAAAAATGATAGACGATTATTGCGAGTGGAGAGATGACTTCTACGAACCTTATGGCAGAGTTATTCCGGAAAAACGTAGCGAACATCGTGCCTGGTCGCTAATAAGTGATTATTTTTTCACCATATCAAATGATTGTGAATTTAGAATAAACTATATTTTAAATCAGAGAAAAATCGCCGAAGAAAAAGAACTGATGGAAAATGATCCGATAAAGTACCTCATTCTTAAGGTGCAGAATCTTCAGAAAACAATAGACGAGCAAACTGAAATGATGGAAGATATGAGTGATACTGTTGTTTATCTAAAAGAAACCATCGAAAGCATGAGCAGTGAAATTGATGAGTTTGCAGAAATTTCTGATGACGAAAATGATTTTTCGGATGAAGATTTCGATGAAGATTTCGATGAAGATTTCGATGAAGATTTCGATGAAGATTCCGACGAAGATTTCGATGAAGATTCCGACGATGACTTTGATGATTGATTCTTTTTTGCCCATTATCTGACTATCACCTTTGGTATAATCAGCCCGAGGTGATTAAGGTGTTTAATATGAATTATAGCGGAAATAAAGGATTCAGATTGCTCAATATATACGAGCGGCTGAATAAGGGCGAAAAGGTCAACAAGGAACAGCTTGCCAATGACTACGGTGTTTCGCCTAAAAGCATTCAGCGTGATATTGACGATTTGCGGGCTTACATAATGGAAACGCATTTTGCCGAAAGCGAAGTTTCAATAAAGTATGATAAAGCGGCAAATTGCTATTATCTTGTCCGTCTTGAGCGTGAATGGATGACAAACGAGGAAGCATTGGCGCTTTGCAAGATTTTGCTTGAAAGCCGGGCTTTCCGCAAGGATGAGCTTTCGCGGCTCATTGAAAAGCTGATAATGCAGATCGCTCCTGAGGACAGAAAGGTTGCAGAGGAAATCATCCGCAATGAGTTTTTCAATTATGTTCCGCTGCATCACGGCAAGGAACTGCTTGAACCTATATGGCAGCTGTCACGGTATATCGTCGGTCATAAGATGATCGAATTTGACTATGCCCGTCAGGACGGCAGACCCAGCCACAAGCGGATGAAGCCCGTGAGCATACTGTTTTCGGAATTTTATTTCTATTGCCTTGTGTTTGACGGCGACGATAAGACGGATTATCCGATAATCTACCGCATTGACCGTATGACGAATATCAGACCGACGGGAGAAACCTTTGAGGTGCCTTATAAAGATCGCTTCAGGGACGGCGAATTCCGTCAGCGTATTCAGTTTATGTATTCGGGTGAATTGAGAAAAGTCACCTTTGAATATACGGGCGTGCTCGAAGCTATGCTCGATAAAGTTCCCACAGCAAAGGTCGTTTCGGAAAAGGACGGCGTTTATACCATTACCGCCGAATCCTACGGCGACGGCATCCTCATGTGGCTCGGTGCACAAGGGGAGAAAGTAAGGCTGTTATGAGAAGAAATCGAAAAATTTGTGCGAAGTGTCCATACTATAAAGAAAAAGGCAAAGTACCTATTGGATTGGAAAACAATGGTTCAAAAGTTTTATTACTATTTCAAGCCCCGGGAAAAGATGAATGGGATGGGAAGACATATAATTCCAGACGGATACCAGTTGCTTCAAAGAATAAATCATCTGCCGGAATGCGTATCAAAAATTCTTTAGAAAGAATAGGCAAGGTTAGACAAGACTTTGATTACGCAGAAACAGTAATGTGTTATCCAGAAAAAAACAGTAGTGGAAGAGATAAAAAGCCATCAAAAAAAGCTATTCACATATGCATAAAATACTTAAAAAATGAAATTGAAAAGAATGGTTATACAACCATAATATGTTTTGGTAAAGTTGCAGAGAATGCAATTAAATCATTATCTTTTTCTACAGATATAGATATTAGATTTTACAATCATCCATGTTACCATATGACAAAAAATAAATTAGATGAAATATTAAGGTGTGAAGATAAGGTTTGCAAGGAGTGTGAATAATTTGGTAAGATATTGCGAAAAATGCAGGGACTTTCATGAAGCAAATGATATGTGCCCAAAATATAAAGAACAATTAAAACAGCACCCCGAATGGCTTGCAGAAGCGGCTGATTTTGCCAATGTTGCCTCACAGCAACAGCTTGTTGCAACGCAAGCATTAAATAATGTCTGCCAAGCAGTTAATAAAGTAGCAAACACCAATCTTGCTTTTGAGGGTTCTCAACAGGCCGCAAGAGATATTCAGGTTTTTGCAAAATTAAATTCCGATTCATTTAGATTGTCAGGACAGTTTGCCAATGCCCAAACAGCAAAGCAAACATTAGAGCAAAGTTCCGAAGGTTTTCAAAGATATTTAAGAGGCAGATTAAACGGAACGGGGCAAGAGGTTGATTGGCTTCGTTCACAACAGGGAAAATTCAGCAATCTTATAAAGAAAGCTTCTTTGCCTGATGGAAATACTGTTGGGTATGACGGAGAAGTAATAAATAGATTTACAGGGAAAACTATTGAAAAAGTCACAGTAAAAGCAGCAGAAGCCAAAAGCGGCTTATCAACAAATGCATCTGACATTGTTGAAGCGATTAAAAAAGGTACATTAAATACTAAAGATAGAGTTTTTGGTATAGAAGGAATCAAAGGCGAAACCCTAAAGCAACTTCAAAAAGAAATAGATTCGGCGTTAAAAAGTGGTGATAAGGCACTTGCTTCAAAATTGGAAGCGGCAAAAGACGGTTTGAAATTTACTGAAAAAGGAAATTTTGAATCAGTAAAAGAATCAACGAAGCGTTTAACAGATAAAATTGCAAAAGATCAGGCAAATACAACAATTACTTCAGATATGGTTGCTTCAAAAGCAGCACAAGGTGCGGTAATAGGTGCAGCGATCAGCCTTACAATATCCGGAATAACGAACTTTATAAAATATAAAAACGGTGAAATCACAAGTGATGAAGCATTCAGAGATGTCGGCGAAGATGCTGTTAAAGGATTAATTACCGGTGCTGCAATGGGCGCAATTACTTTGTTTTTGCCCGGTGGTGCAATAGGTTTTGTGGCAGGTGTGGCAATCGGTATGTATATCGGCGAGGTTACCGGTAATATCCTTGATGAAGTGTTCGGCAAAGGTGCTTATGAACAGATACTTAACGCTTGCGGCTATGTTGCGGGAACAGCAAAAAATGTTGTTGAAATGCTCGGCGAATATGGTGAGAGTATAAAATCCATAGATAAAAGTAACCGACAATCACATTCAACATTAAATAGAATTGAAAGCAGAGAATCATCAAATGCAAAAGCATTATCAGACTTGAATAATATTTTGGAGGATTTATAATGGAACAGTATAAACTTGAAATCTCCGAACAAGGCAGAGAAAACATCGAAGAAACTATTGCAACTCTCATTGAAGCGGCTCAGGAAATAGCGAATTTATCTGAAAAAGATTTTAATAAGGTTAAATCTAAAAAATGGTATAAGCGTCTTTGGGATGTAATAACTTGTTATAAAGATAATCAGAAATTGACAGCCCGTGGTGTTGCCAATCTTGCAAAGCTTAACGAAATAGTAATGAAAGCAATTGTTATTCTCGCAAGATACAGTGCAGATACCGCTGCTTTGGTTTCGGAATCTCTCCAAAAAATAGAAAACCTTGAGGATTATCTCGGCCAAATGACCTCGGGACTGTCAAAGGTTGCATTGGAAGTTAAAAAGCTCAAATATAACTATAAAAAGAGTTTAACCATTTCTGACTTGAATGTTCAGGAAAGGGATATCGTAGGCAGTATTTTTGTAAAATATGTAAAGAAGTGTCTTGCTGAAGGAAAAATGCCGACGGTTGCTTCTCAAAAGCTTTATTCATTTGCCATGGAAGGCGATACGCCGGAAGAAGATATTGACATATCTACGCATCTTAGTTTATTAAACAATGATGTTCAGCAATTACTGTTCAGATTGAATCAGTCCTATTATTATCTTGTTGCCGGCAAATTTGACGATTCGGATTATTTCGACGATTTTTTTGTTTCCAATAAATGCAAAAATGTAATCCTCTCTCAGATTGAAGATGCTGTTTTATTCTCTGGTGCGGAAAACTATACTGATACATTAGTACCAAATGAAGAAGTATATTTTATTGATTCCGATGATGTGGAATTTGAAGAAAAAGAAGGTAATGAAAGCAATATTGAAGCAAAAGACACTGCTTATGAAGAAATATCAATTGATGAAAAAATTACCATAAAAAAAGGGGAAACGCTTGAATACAAAAACAAAAAAATAAGTGTAAATTCCCAAATTGATTGTTTTGGAACATTACAATTTAATAACTGCATAGTATATTATAATTCAGCCGATGCAAGTATAGTATTAAATGAATATTCGCGTTTTTCTGCTGAAAGATGTATTTTTGAATACAAGGGAGAGGGAAATCGTTTCTTTATTCTCACAGATAGTTATTGCATAGTAAAATTTAATAGTTGTATATTTAATAATTGTGCTTGTTTTTTATCTGTATATAGTCGATTCCTTGAACAGTCAAAAGTTGAAATACAAAATAGTACAATTAATAATTGTGGTCCTGATTTTATCAAAGCCTTTTGCGAGGTAACATTTGACAACATTAATATTTCTCAGGAAAGGATAACGGATTTTGGCAACGGAGACAATAAAGAAAACAAGAAAAATATTGTACTTATCTTCGGCCATCCTTTAAAAATCACCAATGCAAAAGTATTTTATTCGGAAGATTTTTCTTGCGAATGTGAAAGCCTGTCTTTGTTTTCCAGCTATGGCGATTATTCTATCGTTGCCGATTCAGTATTTGAAAATGTAAAAGGGCAGATTGCTAATGTTTCAAGTATGATTAATTGCACTTTCAAAAATTGTTTTGGAGATAGTAGATTCGGAAAATATGACATATTACCTATTGTTGTTAACAAGGAATTGATAAATTGTATTTTCGAAAATTGTATATGCGATGATGACAACGTTTTGGTATGTTGTAAAGGTAAAATATCCGATTGCAAATTTATTTCTTGTAAGAACACAATACTCGAATATTATGGTACCATTCTTGGTTGGGATGATGAAGGCGATCTTACTATAGAAAACACATCTTTTATTGACTGTACATCTGACAATTGGATGCTTTCACTTTCAAATAACGGACACTATACTTACCTTATAAATTGTATATTTGATAATTGCATTTCGGAGTATCCTTTGGTTAATTGCAGCTGCCTTGGAAATCCATACGGGAGGTACACAGAAATGAAAAAATGCAAATTTATTAATTGCAAATCAAAATATAACGGGAAGCTTGTTGACGGAAACGACCACTGGTATGGAGCATTTAATAGAACGCATGATGTTAATTTGTTAAAAATAATAGAATGTGAAGGGGTTTAATATTTCCGAAAAAGAAAAAGCGGTATGATAAATTTCCGATTTTTCAGGGTGACATTTTTATTGAAGCAAACATCACCTGCGATAACCCCATAATTATCAACACTTTTCTTACAATTCAATATTTATTTACGGCTGTATTGGTATTACCATACAGCCGTTTTTCTTTTTTAACACACAAAAAATACAGGGTAAAAGCCCGGAAAGGAGGAAACTCATGATAAGAAACGAAAGCAAAAATCTGCTGATAATCGGAATTGACCACGGATACGGAAATATCAAAACCGCCAATCACTGCTTCAGGACGGGCATCACCGGATATGATGCGGAACCGCTGTTCACAAAGGATATGCTTGAATATAACGGTAGGTATTATATCGTCGGTGAAGGCCACAAGGAATTTCTTGCAAGCAAGGATAACGATGAGGATTATTACATTCTCACGCTTGCGGCGATTGCCACCGAGCTTCGTGATGTGGATATGACGGAAGCAACGGTATTTCTTGCCGCCGGACTTCCGCTGACCTGGACTGCCGGACAAAAGGCATATTTCAAGGATTATCTCACGAAAAATGAAGAAGTGGCTTTCAGATTTGACGGAGCGGATTATCACATCGTAATTGCCGGTGCAAGCATTTATCCGCAGGGTTATGCGGCAATATCACAGTTCACATCAGCTCTTGAGGGAGTAAATGTGATTGTCGATATTGGAAACGGAACAATGAATGTGCTGTATATCATTGACGGTAAGCCACAGTCCGGCAAGATGTTCACCGAGAAATTCGGAACATATCAGGCAACGCTCGCCATCCGTGAGGACTTTATGAGAAAAACTCAGCGTGAGCTGCACGACAGCACGATAGATGAAATTCTCATCAACGGCACGGCGAATATTGCAGTACAGGATCTGAAAATCATCAAAGCATCTGCGAAAAAATATGTTGATGATATTTTCCGCAGACTGCGTGAACACGGATACGATGAAAACACCATGATGCTGTATATAACCGGTGGCGGCGGATGTTTGGTAAAGAACTTTTACAGATACAATGCCGACAGAGTTCGCTTTGTTGACGATATCTGTGCGGCGGCAAAAGGTTATGAATACATGGCAGATATTCAGATGAGAAACGGAAAGATATGAGCGAGGGTTACAGAGTTAATCTGAGGTTGAATCCCTGCAAGGAAAAGCACCGTGAAATAATCGAATTCTTCAAAGAAAGCGGCAGGGATAAATCATTCTCACGAAATGATTTTATCATTGATGCCATTTCCGAAAAGTTAACCGATTCCAGCTTGCTTGACGAAATCCGAAATATCGTCAGAGAAGAAATGAGCAATATTTCAATCGTTGCTCCCGCCGAAAAAGAAAAGTCATCGGAGGAAAAGCTTCCCTCGATGACAGAAGAACAGCGTATGAAGAATGAAGAAGATGTTCTCGATGTGCTTGATATGTTCGGCTGAAAACGGTGTCACCGTTGGCACCAAAGCCGGACTGAAAGC
>JAZUJJ010000095.1:0-3701 GCA_045642725.1 Acutalibacteraceae bacterium | reverse complement strand
ATTTCATCCTACCTCGGTCTGCCCGTCAAGGTGCTCACCACCTTTGTCAAGGACAGCCAGATAGCCGCTTTCATCAAGCAGGATCTTCGCTCAAGAGGAATGGTCTTTGAGGGCAAGGATGTTGAAAAGGGCGGCCCCTGGGGTTACCGTCATCAGTTCAACATTGCCGACAGCGGCAGCGGTTCAAGAGGACCGAGAGTTGAAAACGACAGAGCCGGAGAAGTCGGCAGAACTCTCAACATAAACGACTTTGATGTTGACAGAATTTTCGGTAAAGAGGGCGTCGGAATACTTCACCTTTCCGGTCTGATTGCCGCCCTTTCACCCGACACGGGCAAATTCTGCCTTGAGCTTGCAAGAGCCGCAAAAAAATACGGCACACTCATTTCCTTTGACCTTAATTACAGAGCCACATTCTGGAAGGGCAGAGAACAGGAGCTCAGCGGGATTTTCTCTGAAATTGCCGGTGCCGCCGATATACTTGTAGGTAATGAAGAAGATTTTCAGCTTTGCCTCGGCATAAAAGGCCCCGAAGCAGGCGGTAAGGATATTTCCGCAAAAATTGATTCCTTCAAAGAAATGATTGGCAGAGTAAAAGCCGAATATCCGAACGCAAAGGTATTTGCCACCACTCTCAGACAGGTTGTCAACGCCAACACTCACCTTTGGGGTGCGATCATGCTTGCCGGTGACGAATGGCAGGTCGTTGAGCCCAGAGAAATAAGAGTTCTTGACAGAATCGGCGGCGGCGACGGCTTCGTCGGCGGACTTATTTACGCCGTGCTCAAAGGCTGGGAAAGCGAAAAATGGATTCAGTTCGGCTGGGCAAGCGGCGCTCTTGCCACCACCTTCCTTACGGATTACGCACAGCCCGCAGACGAAGATATGGTCTGGAGCGTATGGAGCGGAAACGCAAGAGTAAAGAGATAAACAGAAAGGGGAATTATAATGGAAAAATCATCTCCCGTTATCAAAAAGCTTGATAAGCCCGTGCTTACAAGACATGACATTCCCTACAATTCCGCTTTGGTGTTCAACGCCGGAGTGTGTAAATATAAGGGAAAGTATGTTATGACTTTCCGCAATGATTACGGCGATTATGACGCACACAAGCTGACCGGAACAAACAACGGTCTTGCTTTCAGTGATGACGGAATAAACTGGGATGTTTCCCCCGACCCGTTTTTTGCCGTCAAAACAGATGAAATTCAGCGCGTTTATGACACACGCCTTACAGTCATAGAGGATGAAATTTATGTTTGCTTCGCCTGTGATACCGTTCACGGCTTAAGAGGCGGCGTCGGCAAAATCAGAGAAGATTTCAGCGGAGTTGATATTATTTCCCTTTCCGCTCCCGACAACAGAAACATGGCTCTTTTCCCGGAAAAGATAAACGGCAAATATGTTATGCTCGAAAGACCCATGCCCATTTATTCAAGAGGGCATAAAGACCGTTTTGATATGTGGATTTGTGACTCCCCCGATCTTGTTTACTGGGGCAATCACGAGCTTGTTGCAGGCGTTGAGGATATTCCCTTTGCCGATGATAAAATCGGCCCTGCCGCCCCTCCGGTAAAAACCGAAAAAGGCTGGCTTACCACCTTCCATGCTGTTGAGCTTGCCCCCGGCAGAGGTAAACACGGTTGGGAAAACAAATGGGAAAAGACCTACCGTGCAGGCATTATGCTGCTTGACCTTAAAAATCCATCAAAGGTTCTCGGCATATGCAAGGATCCCCTTATTGTGTGTGACCGTGATTTTGAGCTTGAGGACGGCTTCCGTAAGGATGCCATTTTCCCCGGCGGAATGATACTTGAAGACAACGGCGAGGTCAAAATCTATTACGGCGCATCAGACACGGTTGAATGCCTTGCCACCGCAAATGTAAATGATTTGATTGACATTTGTCTTGCAAAATAACCCATTATTTGACATTAATTATTTGACATTATTGTTTTAATATGATAAAATAACACGATTTTAATTTTGAAAGGAGTTAGTCCTTCATGGATGACCCGGGCCCTGCGCTCTCTATTGTAATTAAGCTTTTACTTTTACTCGTTCTCATTATTGTCAACGCATTTTTTGCCATGAGTGAAATTGCGATTATTTCTCTCAATGACACAAAAATCAAGCATCTTGCCGACGAAGGCAATAAGAAAGCAAAACAAATCGTCAAGCTGACTCAGAATTCCAGCAGTTTTCTTTCCACAATTCAGATAGGCGTGACCTTTGCGGGCTTCCTTACATCCGCTTCGGCTTCACAGACCTTTGCCGATATGCTCACAAACGCTCTTGTCGGCAGATGGGCTCAGCTTGCGTCAAGCAGAGGCATAATTTCCGTTATTTCCGTTATTCTCATTACCGTAATCACATCATATTTTTCACTCGTTCTCGGTGAGCTTGCTCCCAAAAGAATAGCTATGCAGATACCCGAAAAGGTTTCCTTCAAGGTTGTCGGTATTCTTCTGGGCTTTGCAAAAATCACCAAGCCATTTGTGAAATTCCTTTCCGTTTCCACAAACGGTGTTGTTCGCCTTTTCGGCTTTGACCCCAATGCCGACGAAGAAAATGTCACCGAAGAGGAAATCAGAATGATGGTTGATGCCGGTGAAGAAAAAGGCGTTATTGAAGACACTCAGGCGGAAATGATAGACAATATCTTTGAGTTTGATGACCTTGATGCCGGCGACATCATGACCCACAGAACGGATATGACCGCCATTGAGGTGACACGCTCACTTGAAGAGGTCGCCGATCTCTGTGTTGAGAACGGTTATTCAAGAATCCCTGTTTTCAAAGAGGATCAGGACAATATAGTCGGCATCCTTTATGCCAAGGATTTGCTTCAATATGTCGGGCAGAAGCTGCCCGGAAATCTCAGCATTGAATCCGTTATGCGCAAGCCCCTTTATGTAGCGGAAACCCAATCCTGCTATGATATTTTCAAGGCTATGAATGACAGCCGCACTCAGTTTGCCGTGGTCGTTGACGAATACGGCGGCACAGCCGGAATTGTCACCCTTGAAGATGTTCTTGAATCCATAGTCGGCAACATCAGAGATGAGTATGACGATGACGAAGAGGAAGAAATCGTTCAGATAAACGAAACCACCTTCACCGTTGACGGCACCACAAATCTTGACGAGGTTGACGAGCTTGTGGGTGTTGACCTGCCCGAGGGCGATTATGACACCCTTGCGGGCTTCATAATAAGCCTGCTCGGCTATCTTCCCGGCGACGACACGGAAATGCCTTTAGAGGTTAAATACGAAAACCTTGTTTTTACCGTGCTTTCCGTTGAAGACCGCAGACTCGGAGATATAAAAATAGAAATTCTCCCCATAGAGGAAGAACAGGAAGAAGAATAATTAATCATGTTGGTCTGTCGCATTTAGATGCAGAAACCGTTTTCTTCGCCCGAAGATAAATATACAGCGAAGGCGAAAAAACGATTAGAAAAAGTAAAATAACATAATATAAACCTGTTTATAGAAAGAATTTTCCGGGATTTCAGATGTGTTTATCTGTTATCCCGGAATTGTTTTATATCTTTTCGGCTTAACCGAGTGAAGATAAATCCGAACTCACCTTGAATACGGATCTTTTTCCGTTCAACTTTGTCATCGTCATTGCAAGGCGACAGCCTTGCTGCTTCCTCTTCCTTGTTGTACGAAAAAATATCTCGTATCAAGGCAGGT
>JAZUJJ010000094.1:0-5642 GCA_045642725.1 Acutalibacteraceae bacterium | reverse complement strand
GCTGAAACCCAAGGGGAATATCGTAAAATTCAGGCAAAAAAACGCTTAAAAACCCTAAAAAGGGGTTGAAAAAGTGGTTTTACCACTTTTTTTACGATAGCAGAAATTAACCCTGAACCCCGAAAGCCTTGACAGTCAACGGCTCTTCTATGTTAACGGAGAAAAAACCTTGTGTTTGACCTCCGGGTTATCACAAAAAAGGCTGTAAAATTCGGCTCAAAAATCATGAAAAAAACTGAAAAAATCCGCGAAAAAAGCTCACAAAAAAACCGCCCGAAAAGAGGCGGAATACGAAAAAGTGGTTGAGAAAGTGGTTTTGACTGATTTCGGCAAAATCAAAAAGAAAAGCCGTTGACCACAAAAGCCTTGTGTGTCAACGGTTTGTCTTTGGTTGCGGAGGGAGGATTTGAACCTCCGACCTCCGGGTTATGAGCCCGACGAGCTACCAACTGCTCTACCCCGCGATATATTGTACTGATTATTATACACAAATATGGAAAAAAGTCAAGTGAATTTATAAAAGATAAGAGAAAAAATTTACAATATAAATGAAAAGGTTATAATTGCAAATCTGACAGGTGTTTTCGGAGGATTGTTGAAGATATAATGGAATTATAAAATAATATGTCAATCTTCCCTCTGCAGATTTAAAGTGATAAGTTGCATTTCTATAAAGCAACATCTTTTTCATTTGATTAAAAGTCAAGATTTTAAATCATCTTTGTCAAACTTACGATTTCAGTTGCCTAAATTCAGCAACAGTTGTCATGGTGCGTTGACATTTTTGAAAAATCGGGTATAACAGAAGTGATGATTTATTCTTTGAAACTGCATATTGACATTGTTATTGATGTTTTTTATAATGATAAAAAATTAAAGGCAGGCGGACAAAGTGGCAGTAATAATTTTTGAACAGCATAATTTTTTCAATAACCGAAATGCCGTTTTGTCCGAACCGGATTGATTTTTATCAGACAAAATATATTTTTACGGCACTTCCGTTTCCGGAGGTGCTTTTTCTTTCAGGGAGATGAGCAGAATGAAAAACAACGGCAGGGCTGCACAAACGATAGAGGGGAACACGGTGGTTCACAATATCGACCCCGTTTTTGACGGTGAAAGCAAAATACTTATTCTCGGCAGCTTCCCGTCGGTGAAATCCCGTGAAGCGGAGTTCTTTTATGCTCACCCGCGAAATCGTTTCTGGAGTGTTCTTTCCGCTGTTTTCACTTGTAAAAAGCCGGAAACAGTTGTGGAAAAGAAAGCCTTTCTGCTGAGTAATCACATTGCGCTCTGGGATGTTGTCGGTCAATGTGAAATCAGCGCAAGTGCCGACACAAGCATAAAAAATGTTATTCCAAATGATGTTTCGGTAATTCTCAAAAAAGCAGATATCCGCAGTATTATCGTAAACGGTAAAACAGCCGAAAAATATTACAACAAATATCTGCTTGGCGAAACCGGAATAAAAGCCGTATGTCTTCCCTCAACCTCACCCGCCAATGCCGCAAAAAAGCTTGATGACCTTATTTGCGAATGGAGTATTGTCAGAAAACTGCTCAATGATGATTGCAGGCTCGGGTTAAAACGGGGAACGGTTGCACTTTATCCTCACGAAACAGAATGGGAAGCCGAAGCAAAACGAACGATAAAAAAGCTGAAATCCATTCTGAACGGAGCTGCGGCCGACATTCAGCATGTGGGCAGCACTGCCGTTAAATCAATCTGTGCAAAGCCGGTAATTGATATTGCCGTCGGCGTAAAAAGCTTTGATGAAATACTTGAAAAGAAACAGACCCTTGAAGAAAACGGATTTTATTTCAGAAACAGCAGCATTGAAAATCAGCTTCTTTTTGCCTGCGGCAGTTTTTATGACGGAACGGGCGAATACCAGACCCATTTTATTCATGTCGTTATATACGGCAGTAAGGAGTGGCAGGATTATCTGCTTGTAAGGGATTATTTGAACTCGGATATTGAGGCGGCAAAGGCATACGAATCACTTAAGATGAAGCTTGCCGAAGAGTGTCCCGTTGACAGCGGCAGAGAAAAATATCTTGCCGGAAAACACGATTTTATCGAAGCACTGAAAAGAAAAGCGCTTACGGAAAAATATCTCGGTAAGACCGTCAGAATCAAAATTGACAGACCGAAAGGATATATACACAAAAAGGAAAAATACACTCTTGTTTATCCGCTGAATTACGGTTATATTCCGGGCGTTTACGGCGGTGACGGCGAGGGGCTTGATGTTTATCTGTTGGGCGTTGACGAAGCCATTGAAGAATATGACTGTAAAATCATCGGGGCGGTTATACGCAGAAACGATGTGGAGGATAAGCTTATTGCTGCTCCCGAGGGAATGAATTTCACGGCAGATGAAGCATATAAAATGATTGAATTTCAGGAAAAATGGTACGATACGGAGATAAAGACGGTAAACGGTAAATAATACGCAAAAGTGATGCTTTATTCTTTGAAACACAAGAAATACAGAAAGATCCGGCACTTGACAACGGTGCCGGATTGTTTTATACTCTTGCTTACAAAAGAATAAAAACAGCTCGCCCCGAAGATTCGGGGAACCGGGCATACTGCATGACGGTATGTTCGGGGGTAAGGAAATTGCGGTGAAAATCCGCGGCAACAGCCATTACCGTAACTCTTTTCACTCACTTTGTGAAAAGTCAAGTCGGAATACTTACCGGGTACTGTTACCGTAAAAGTCTCTCGGGCAGGTGGGGAGAAAAGCGGAAAATGGAGACATATGGGTGCGCGGCGTTTACCGTGCCGCCTTTTGTCGCTTTTGTCGGGATATCGGCAGGGGTATCTTCACATTTCGTTTTCAGCGTCCTCACAGGAGGGCGCTTTTACTTTTTCTTTTGAATTTTTTGTTTGGAGGAAAATATGAAAAACAAACTTGTGAAGCTTATCTGTGCCGTTCTTGCGGCTGCCATGCTTTTCTGTGTGCCTGCCTCGGCGTTGACGGAGCAGGAGATGAGCACCAACCTTGAAAAGTGGCTTGTGGAAAATGTCAGTGCCGCTCAGGCAGACGGAAAAATCGACTCTGTTCTGGACTGGTCAGTTTTTGCACTTGCAAGAAGCGGATGCACCACTCTTAACGCCGAATATGAAAGATATATCGGAAAAGCGGTAAGCGAAAACAAAAATTCGCTTTACCTTAACGATTATGCAAGGATAGCCCTTGCGGCGCTTGCCGTGGGAATGGATGCCCGGAATGTGGGCGGTGTTGATTTGATTGAAAAAATCGAGAATTATGACTGCTCAGATGAAGCCTACACGGGCTCTGTCGCCTATGCACTTATTGCTCTGAATTCGGCAAAAAGCGGGAACACTGCCGCTATGGAAAAATATAAATCAATTCTGCTTGCCGCTCAGAGAAATGACGGCGGTTTTAACGCTTATCTTGAAGTGAACGAGGAAATGAACTGGACTGTTGACGGTGAAACGGATTCAACGGGAATAGCACTTCAGGCGGCTGCGCCCTACAAGGATGAACCACGGTTTGCCTCGCTGATTTATTCTGCGCTCCGGTTCATAAAGGCCAGTCAGATGGATGACGGCGGTTTCGGTTCATGGGGCAGCGGAAGTGCGGAAAGCACTGCAATGATAATCGCCGGCCTTTGCGAAACAGGGAATAGAATATCCGATTTCACAGTTAACGGCAAAACTCCCGTTGATGCGCTTTCCGGATATATCAACGAAGACGGCGGCGGAAAATGTTGGGACGGTTCTTCAAATGTGATGACCTCTTATCAGATGCTTATGGGTCTTTCGGCATATTACAGAGCAGAAAACGGGAAAGTCGGCTTATTTGATATGACCTGCCTTTCACCGTTTTGCTCGGGAATTGAGCATCTGGCGATTTTTGAGGAGCATACGCTTATCGGCAGAGTGGTGTGCTTCATTGTCGGCTTTGTTTACCGTTTGTTGGGCAGGGAATATGTGTGCTGCCGACATAACGGCTTATGAAAATAAAAAATATATTTTTAAGCGCGATACTTTCGGCGGTGCTCCTGCTTTCCCTTGCCTCCTGCCGGGCAGGGAAGACAAACGGGCTGCAGACCGTAAAGGAAACTGAAAGCTTTATTCAAACGGAAACCGAAATGAAAAGCGAAGAGCCTGCCGGAAAAACGGAGCAAAAAAGCTGCCTGTCGGTGAGCCGAACAACAAAAAATAACGAAACGGTTATTACGGAAACTGATAAAACATTGGAAAAACCGACATTGAGCCATGAAGATAAAAAGACCGAAAGTATATTTGCCGTGACGGAAAAAGAAAAAACCGAGAGTTTGTCTGCTGCAACAGAAAAAGAAAAAATCGAAATGCAGACAACCGCCGCAATACCCGAAGTTGAAACAGTAAAAGTTACGGTTAATTGCCGCCACGCTGCGGAATATCAATCCGCTCACCCGGAAAAGGAAATCTTTATTCCGCAAAACATCGACGGAATAATTTGCACGGGTGAAATTAACCTTGAGCAGGGAGATACTGCGCTTTCAGTTTTGACAAAAGAGCTTGAAACGAGTGGGGTTTCCATAAGAGAAAGTCGCGGCTATGTCAGCGGAATTGGCGGGCTTTACGAAAAGGCGTGCGGAGGCACAAGCGGGTGGATGTTCAGTATTAACGGCGAAATACCGTTTGCTTCAGCCGATAAAATAGCCGTTAATCCCGGAGACGAAGTGGTTTTTTATTATGTTGTTACTTACGGCGATTCATACTGATTTAATCTGCGCTTGTACGGCTGTTCTTAAAATATGCCTCGACGCTGCCCTCGGGGTAAATAAAATGTTGAATGATTTTTTAGGCCGCCCGGGATGGCGTTTCCTACGGGGTTCGTTTTAGCCTCCGGCGGCGTGATTTCAAGCAGGCACGGGCAGATGATAACCACTTCGCTCCCTGCCTGCTTGTCATAAGGCTATCACGCCGCCTGCTCATTGTAAAGGAACTTTCGCGGCATAAAAGCAATATTATCAAAATAATCGGTACATATTATTTAATGATAACAGAAAATATACGCAAATCCGATTACCGATTATATTGATTTGTTCCCGATAATGTTGTATTATTGCTTCATCGAATTCGATATACAACTATTTCAATCAGGAGGAAAACCTATGTTTATGGAAGAACGCCATCAGGAAATATCGGATATAATCAAAACCAACGGCAAAATAACAATTTCCGAAATTACCGAAAAATACGGAATATCAGACGAATCGGCACGCAGAGATCTGCGAATGCTTGAACAGAAAGGAATCTGCCAAAGAACGCACGGCGGTGCTATTATTCTCCGTCAGGTCGGAGTAAGACCGCCCGCAAACCGTGATTTTGTGAATATGCCCGTTTATGACAATTACAAGGAAATATCCCGTGCGGCAGTCAATATGATAAAAGAGAACGACACTGTGTATCTTACAAGCGGTTCGTTCGGTCATATTATGATTTCGCTTTTGCCCCGTGATTTTCATTTCACCGTTGTGGTCAATTCGGTGGATACCGCAAAAGAGCTGAGAGATTTTGAAAACATTGATGTTTATGTTGCGGGCGGAAAAATGCGTCAAAGCGGTTCTTTGGTTGACTCTCTTGCCAATGAATTTGTGAGCCGTCTGCATTTTGAC
>JAZUJJ010000093.1:0-20510 GCA_045642725.1 Acutalibacteraceae bacterium | reverse complement strand
TATATATATGCTGAAAAGGGAGAAAATTATGGCTAAGAAGAAAAAAACAGCTTATTCACCTCTCGTTATCCTGCCCGGTATCAATCATTCCCCGTCGGGTATTTTTGACTCAAAGGGCAATCCCGTATATAACAGCAAGGGCGAAAAGGTTGAGGGTACGCTTATTATACCCAACACCGATGCGGCGAAAACACATTTGCCCGTTCTTGCCAAAAGGCTTGCGCTTACCGCTCTTACTCAGCACAGCAACCGTCTTGAGGTCTGTGTTTACGATACCGTATGTGATGCCCTTTCATATCAGAAATGTGACAACGAGGGCAATTATATACGCAACATCATTACAAAAAGGTGGAATTATCCTCTTTCGGGTATGACGAGGGAAGAGGTGGAATGGGTCTATCGTATGGTTCCCATGAAGAGCCTTGTGGATGTTATGGGCGAGGACCTTGTTTATTTCTTTACCTTCAATCTTGTGGGCGACCCCATGGACAGTGCCGCAGAGCTTAACGATTACATTCAGATGGTAAAGGAGCAGACGGGTTATGACAAAGTGACACTGCTTCCCGTCAGCCTCGGCGGAACGATTCTTACCGCTTATCTTGACGCTTACGGTCACGGTGATGTTGACAGAATCGTAAATACCGTTGCCTGCCTTGACGGTACGGATATAGTCGGTGACCTTTTTGAAAAGAAATTCAATCTTTCCCCGGAGTTCCTTCATCACGAATTCCTGCCTGCCGTTCTTAAAGAAGAAACAGGAAAGGGTACGGCGGGTTATGCAATCAACAGCCTGCTTCATCTGCTTCCCGAGGAGGGCTTCAACGCTCTGCTCAACGGTGCGGTGAATGCGGCTCTTGATACGGTTTTGCTTTATGCTCCTCAGGTCTGGGCAATGCTTCCCTCATATCGCTATGAAGCTGTTGCCGAAAAATATATTTCCGCACCCGTTTACAAAAAGCTCAGAGAGCGTACGGACCGTTTTCAGCAGGCAAGGCTCAACCTTAAAGAAAATCTGCTTGCCGCTTATAATGACGGCGTGAAGATAGATTTTATTTCCGGCTCAAATCTTGATTACGGCCAGGTTGAATATGCTTTCTTCGGTATAGTTGAATCTACACCGAAATATAATACCGACGGTATTATCAACATCAGTTCAACAACTCTCGGAGCCAAGGGAGCACCTCACGGAACGACCCTCGGAGCAGGATACAAGCCCGAAAAAGAGGGGAAAGACGGTTACAGCTATCTTTCACCCGACGGTAAAATTGATGTTTCCACGGCACTTTTGCCCGACCACACCTGGATGTTCCTTGACCAGCATCACGAGGTCGGCAAGAATGATGCGGTTCTCAATCTTGCAAAGGCCATAATCCTCGGTGAAATAGATGATGTTCATTCCGACCCGGTAAATTATCCTCAGTTTAACGGTGCCGCAAACACATATCATCTGCGCAGATGGAGACTTAATGACGGCCTCAGAGCCCTTGACGACCTTGACAACGGCAGAGCTTTCTGCTCAACCGTAAGCAAGAATGAGCTTCGTGAAGCCGTTGAAGAGGGTAAAGCCGTGCTTGCCGCTACCGTCGGTGATGCGGAAAGAGCGAAAAAGGCCCTTGACAGAATAGATGAGCTTCTTATCCGTATCGGCAGAAAAGAGCCGCCGCAGGAAAGAACACCCGTTGATGAGGCTCTTGAAAAAATCGCCTGTGAGCTCAGCAAAGCCCTTATGAAATTCCTCGGATCGGGAAGCCTTTACGACAAGCTTTTCCGTAGGAAATAAACAAATCCTTTTCAAGAGGAAACAAATATGAATATTGATAAAAACAAGCTTGAAGGCTTACTTGTCAAGCTGAAATTCGGCGAAGGAAAGGCCTTTGAGAAAATCTACAATTTAACAAGAGAATCCGCCTATTTTACGGCCTATAAAATTCTCGGCAACCGGTTTGATGCGGAAAATGTGCTTCAGGACAGTTACGGAGCCGTTCTTGCTTCGGTGAATGAAATCCGGAATGCCGATGAGCTTCTTGAAAAGCTTTATTGCTCGGTTGCCGAAAACTCCCGTGAAATGCTGGAGCTTTATAAGCATCCGCTTTTCGCTCTTGATTACAGCGGCGAGCCGGAAGAAAATGACGAAGTGCAGGAAAGTGAGTTCGTGCCGGACAAAGACGGCAGTGAAAATGAACTTGCCTCCCGTCTTTCTTCGCTTACCGACGGGCTTAACCCCGACGAGCGTGCCGCATTTATTCTCTGTACCCATTGCGGACTTTCCGCCGAAAAGGCCGCGCAGGCTCTCGGAACCGATGAAAATGCCGTAAGGCTTTGCCGGGCAAGTGCAGAAAAAGAAATCGGCAGAGAAGCGGAAAAGCTCGGGATAGGTGCCGCGGGTCTGATTTCCGCAATGAAATGGGCAATGGATAATTCCTGCAGTACGGAGGCTGTTGATTTCATTTCAAGCGGTGCTTCCGACAGCGTGCTTGCCGCCGTTGCATCAATGGCAGACAGCACTCCCGTCCGTGCCCCGGAGCCTGCTCCGAAAAAGGAAGAAAAGAAGCCTGAGCCGGAGAAACCGGAGCCCGTTGAAGGCGCCGCCGACTATTTTGATAAAATAAGCGTTGAAAACAACCGAGCAACCTTATGGAAAGCAGTCGCAGGCATTCTTGCCGCTGTCTGCATTGCGGTTGCCGCCGCTTATGTAAAAACCAACGGTCTGCCCTGGAAAAAGACCGAGGAGCTGCCGAATACCGTTCCGCCCGACAAAGTGACCGACGAATATACGGGAGAAACCTCATTCGATTCCCTCGGAACAAAGGAGTATATCACCGGAACCTATTATTTTGATGTAGGCGAAGATGAGGAAGAAGAATCCACCGAAGAGGTCTCACGCTCGACCCTTGAACATACGCAGGAAACCGTGACCGAACCCGTAACGGAAATTACCGAAGAAACGGAAACAGCCACCACCGCAAAGCCGACCACGACGGCAAAAACGACAAAAGCATCAACAACTCAGAGAGAACGCACATCAAGAGAGCGTACCACAAGAGAACGCACATCAAGGGAATTCGGAACAAAAACAACAACGGCCGCAGCCACTGAATCCGTTACCGAAACCACAACGGAAACAACGACCGTGACCACAACCGCCGCTCCCGAAAAGAAAGCCACCGTTATTCTGAGAATACAGAAAAACGGCAAGCTGCTTGATACCGTTACCGTGCCGGTTGCCGCCGGAACGCCTTTCACGAGAAATGATGTTATTGCCGCCGTAAACTCCGCAGGATATGAAGCCATCGGCTCGGATATCACCGGAACAAAGCTTCCCCTTACTCCTTCGGCAAATCAGACATATAATATGACGGTAAAGCTGTTCAAATAAAAAAGAAAAGATGCAAATCCGACCGAGAGCCGAATTTGCATCTTGTTTTTTTATTATCGCTGTTTTCAGATTTCTTCTTTCTTTGTCTTAACTACAGCAACTGTACCTGCGGTAAGAGCAAGAAGAGCAAGAGCGGGAACAACGACGCTTGAACCTGTTGCGGGAACGGAAGACTGAACCTTTGCG
The DNA here is from genome assembly GCA_045642725.1 of Acutalibacteraceae bacterium. Taxonomy (GTDB): domain Bacteria; phylum Bacillota; class Clostridia; order Oscillospirales; family Acutalibacteraceae; genus CAG-177. The sequence continues at coordinate 16,948 of JAZUJJ010000093.1, read as the reverse complement.
GGAGCCTTTTTGGCGGTTGTTTTGGGAACGTACTTCTCTGTTGCAACAGCGGTCTGACCGGAAGCAAGAGTAACTACTTCGTCAGTGTCTTCGGTAACTGAGTAAGGAAGAGTGGTGGGAGCAACTGTGGAAGCTGTGGTGGGCTCTGTTGTGGAAGCTGCGGTAGTTGCCGTTGTACCTCTGCTGTCGGGTCTTGTTTCTTCTGTAGCTGCAGGAGCATCAGTTGCGGCAGGAGCATCAGCAGGGGCTGCATCGTCTGCAAAAGCAGCCATGGAGATTGCAAAAGCGGAAACAAGAACAAGTGCTATTGCGAGTAAGAGTGAAAGTGACTTTTTCATAGTTATTACCATCCTTTGTGCAATAATAATTCATTATAAGTGTATATATTTTAATATTAAAACGGCGATTTGTCAAGTCTGAATTTATCTGAAAGAAAGGGCGGAGCGTGTGCGCTTGGCTCCGCCCTTTGTCCGGAAACCGTCTTCCCCCGAGGCTTTTGACAAGCCTCAGACGGTTGACCGTATCATACTATGGGAATAATTTTAAGAACAGAATTATTCGTAACGGAATGTGCGGCTATTTTTGAGCCGGAAACGGTGTAAATAATATCGCCCTTGATTTCAGCTCTTGATGCGGCGTCACCGGCACAGCTTGTGTCGTGAATGCATAAGCCTGAATTTTCAAGCTTGCCCGATGAAATACCGATAAGCAGATAGGCTGAAATCAGAGATTTCTTTTCGCCGTCTGTACTGATGACGGGTATTCCGATAATATTTCCGTTTTCCGAAACGGTAATGGCACGGCTGTCATCAAGCAGGACTTTTGTACCTTTTATTTCGGCGGCAGACAGTTCCTTGCCGGAAGCATCGAAGCTTCTTACGGATTTACCGTCTGCGTCAACGGAAACAAGAAGATTGTCTGAAACTCTGTAAAGTATATCGGCTGAGCTGACAGCCATGGAATTATTCGCAACACTCGGATTGATAGGGTCGGTAAAGTCAACGGCGGCGGTAACGCTTCCGGAAACATAAGCATAATTTCCGTAGTAAGAAATGGTGACATTTCCCGCATCCGCAAAGCTTTCGCATACGCCTGCGTTATCCATATCCGTGTTGAAAGTGTAAGCCGAGAGCTTCTTGCCGTCGGAAACAATGGCTTTGACATAGCCGTCATTGCCCGTGTTTGCTCCGCCGACAACGGTACCGTCAATGACGGTAAATCCTGCAAGAGTAAGTGAAGAGCCGAATCTGTATATTTCGGATTTCTTTGCCTCGGAATCAACTGCCGCAAAGGTACGGGTCACGCAGATTCCGTTTGAGGTTATGGTGACGCCTCCGCCGCAGCCCAGGAGAAGAAGTGAAGATGACGGAGCATCGGCGTGAGAGCCGAGATCGGTAACGGTAACGAACAGATAGGAGTTTTCCGCTTTGTTTTCAACCTTCTGAATATTTGTGCTCTGAGATTTCTGGTCATTCAGAACAAATTCGGGAAGATTATCGGCGGAGCTGAGGGCTCCTTTCGTTACAAGAGTCAGTTTTGTGCCCTGAAGTCTTGAGCTTACATATGAGCCCTGCTGAATGCACTCATTGGTGCAGAAAATTCTTTTTGTCGGGTCGCTGATATTAAAGCTGACCGCAAGGGTCTGTTCTGTTCCCTGAGAAACCGTTCTGTGCATAAGAGCAACAAGAGTATCACCGTTGAGATAGATTTCAAAGCATTCCGTGCGGATGTCGGAGCTTTCGGAATCATAGAGCTTGATTTCGCCGACGGGCTTTTCGCTCATGCCGTCAACGGGAACGATACGGTAAATCTTTATGGTTTCGGTTTTACGTTTTGTTGCCGGGTCTGAGGATGAAGTCAGAACATAGAGAAATTCATTATCGCTTTTGACAATATCGGAGCGGCTTGTAAGGTCGGTATCGCTGTCGACCTTTGCAAGAATATATGAGCCGTCGGAGGAAGCCGGATTTTCAACATAATAATCCGCGTTCTTTTCTTCCTTTTTGGTGTTGTCGGTTTTTGCGGAAGGATTTACATTGGTGGTGCTTTCGGAAGCACTGCCGACGATTTCATCAACGGCTTTTTTATAATCCTTGTCCGATGAAATGATTTTAATGGGATTAACGGATTCAAAATATTTGAATGCATCTCTTGAACCGAGAACGGGAAGACGGTCGGAGGAACGGATAACGGCGGTAATGCCGAGAATGAGAACAAACGCCGCCGCAACAGCCGCAAGCCGTCTGAATTTAATGATGTTATTCTTCGGTGCCGGTTCCTCGAACTTTATTTCCATGGGCTCTGCCTTCTGACTTTCTTTCAGCATGGCAACGATGTTTTCCTTGCTGAGCTTTTCGGGCAGCTCTGTTTTTTGCGCATTTGCTTTGAAATCCGCAGAGATAAGGTCAAGGGTCTGCTTATCGGTTTTGTTCATCAGTCATCCTCCTTTCCGTCATAATTATTTTCATTAAGATTGTCTCTGAGTTTTTTCAGCGCTCTTTTCAGCTTTGAGCGTACGGTTGAGGCGGGCAGGTTGAGAATTTCGGCGATCTCATGGCTTTTATACTCAAGCACCACATGAAGGTAAACGATCTGTCTTTCTTCAAAGCTTATGGTGCTGAGGGCACTCTGAAGCTCCATTGAAAGGTCAAGCTTGTCAATGCCGCCGCTGTCGGAGCTGCTGTGGTCAATATCGGTATTCAGTTCAATGAAATCAAATTGCTGATTATAGAGCCTTTTGCAGGTGTTGTTGAGTATTCTGAAAATCCAGCCCTTGAAGGAGTCCGGGTTTCGCAGTGAACCGATTTCACGAAAGGCACTGAGCACCGTTTCGGAAACCGCATCTTCGGCAATACTCGGGTTTTTCACCATACAGCAGGCATATTGATACATTTCCTTATTATAAAGCCCGTAGAGCTCACCGAAGGCGTCAGCATTGCCGCTTTTGGCGAGAATAACAAGCTCTGTCACCTTTACGCCCAATGCTTTTCCCCCCGCTTTCATATAATATGTGTAATAAAAAACCGATTTTGTTGCATCAAAAATAAAAAAATATTTTTCGCCTAAAATTTATCGGATTTTCAGTAAAAATATATACCTTTGATAAGCATTTATCAATATTAAGGCCTTTTTGTTTGCAAAAAATTAAAAAAAGGCGAAAAAACTATTGTTTTAACAGGAATACTTTAGTATAATACCTATGTATATTCTGTGGTCGTATGACCATTCCGAAAGGTGTGGAACAAATGCTCGGCAAATATGTCAGAGTAAGGGTTACCAACCCTATCCACTCCGTAAACAGACAATTCGGCTTTACTTATCTACTCAATTACGGCACTGTTGAGGGCAAAAAGCGATATGACAATGTCTCTTGCGGAGCATATATTATGGGGATAAATCACCCCGTAAGGACTTTTGACGGCAGGGTTATTGCCGTTATCAGACACGGCGAAACCACTCCGCCCGTTTATGTGGTTGCACCGAAAAGCACAAGATATATCAATCATCAAATTGAAGAAGCGATTTCCTTTGCCGAAGAAGGCAGGGAATATAAGCTGGAGTGCCTTTACGAGCGTTCCTGCGGTGCGGTCGTTTACCGCTTTATCAATGATGAAATAAGATATCTGCTTATCAAAAACAGGCGTTCTGCCCACTGGGGTTTTCCGAAGGGCCATGTTGAAAAAGGCGAAACCAACGAACAGACCGCAATTCGTGAGGTTCTTGAGGAAACGGGAATCCATATTAAAATTCTGCCTCAGTTTGTTTCAAAATCGGATTATACCATTCAGGGCAAGGTGGAAAAATCCGTTATGATTTATCTGGCAAAGACCAATGATACCCAGACCGTTATTCAAAAGGAAGAAATTGAGGATTATGTCTGGCTCAATTATGACAAGGCCATGGACACGCTCCGCTTTGTCAATGACAGAAGTATTCTTGAAAATGCCCGCGATTATCTTATAAACGCAGGTGTTATTGAATAGCTCGAGGTGATGACCTTTGGTTGAAACCGTTACAGATGCCATTGTGGGCTCGTTCCGTGATTCTGTTCCGGGAGAAATTATAATATTCATTATTTCCCTTTTTCCCGTTCTTGAGGTTCGCGGCGGTATGATAGCCGCAAAGCTGCTTGATGTTGACCTGATAAAAGCATTTTTTATCTGCTATGCCGGTAATATTATTCCCATTCCGTTTATTCTGCTTTTTATCAGAAAGATATTTGCTTTTCTCAAGAAGTATGAAAAGGGAGGAAAGCTTGTCGAAAAGCTTGAAAACCGTTCCATGGCTAAGAGCGACAAGGTTCTGAAATACAAAAGGTGGGGTCTTCTGCTTTTTGTTGCCGTTCCTCTGCCGGGCACCGGAGGCTGGACGGGAGCACTTATCGCCGCCCTGCTCGACATCCGTATGCGTTCGTCGCTGCCGATAATTGCACTCGGTGTGCTGATAGCGGATTTGATAATGACGGCTTTTTCCTATGGATTGCTGGGTGCAATCTTCGGATAAAAAATAAATCGGACTGTTCTGATTGGTTTTCAGAACAGTCCATTTTTTACTGTTAAAAAGCATTTTCGATATAATTTATTTCTGCGGCTTTGTTTTCGCTGTCAACAAGCACCTCGCAGACATCGAATCGTGTTTCCGCCTTATAGCCCGTGGCGGAAAGAAAGCTTTTTGCCGTCATTTCAAGCCTTTTCTGCTTGCCCTCATCAACAGCCTCCATGGGCCGCACGGGGGTGTTTTCATCTCTTGTTTTGACTTCGACGAAGCAGAGGATACCGCCTTTTTCGGCAATTATGTCAATTTCTCCGAATCGGCAGTGATAATTTGAAGAAATTATTCTGTATTTTCTGTCCCTCAGGTATCTTGCGGCGTAAACCTCGCCCCAGACACCGGTTTTGTTTTTTATCATTTTTATTTACCGATTATGTTTTTCAGAAAAGTCAGACGGTGGTGCTCGGAAATGCCGTATTTTTCGATGCATTCATAATGAAGCTTTGTTCCGTAACCCTTATGCTTTGCAAATTGATATTGAGGCAGTTCACGGTCAAGCTCATACATATATCTGTCCCTGCTCACCTTGGCAAGTATGGATGCCGCGGAAATTGACGGAACGAGAGCGTCACCCTTTATAACGGTTTCACCGTCGATTGAAAGGGGAGGCATACGGTTTCCGTCAATGAAGGCAAAATCCGCAGGCACGGGCAGGCCTTCAACAGCCCTTCTCATGGCAAGAAAGGTTGCCTGAAGAATATTGATTTCGTCTATTTCCTTTGCGCTTGCGCTTGCGATGCTGTAAGCCACGGCTTCTTTTACGATAATATCAAAAAGAGCTTCCCTTTTCTTTTCGGAAAGCTTTTTTGAATCATTCAGCCCGGGAATTTCAAGCCCGGCAGGCAGAATGACCGCTGCGGCATAAACGGGGCCGGCAAGAGGGCCTCGCCCGGCTTCGTCAACTCCGCAGACGGCGGTATATCCTTTTTCGCAAGCGAAGAATTCATAATTATATTCCATAACCGTCACTCCGTTTTATTTTATAAAGCTCCTGTCAACTATACTGCCAAGCAGATCATTGAGATAGCGAAGAGAAAACTCGTCGTTCTTTTCTTTTAATCCGTGGCTTTTTGCAAGAGTGTCACTGTATCCGGAAAGGGGATAAAGGCGGATTTTTGAAAGATTGTAGCCGTAGTGGGTCACAACGCCGCTGAAAGCAACATTCTCAACGGTGATTTCTTTTGTGTCCGTATTCTTGACGACATCAAAGGTGAGCATTCCGCCCAGCATCAGCTCGGGCTTTGTCATGGCGGAAACGAAATTGCCGAGAGAATAGGCGACAAGGGTTTTTGAGCCGTTGCTGTTTTTAATATATTCAACGGGCTGTATAACATGAGGATGAGAGCCGATTATTACATCTGCGCCCCATTCCGCAAGCTTTGCGGCAAGGTCTTTTTGTGACTGAGTTACCTCTGTTTCATATTCGTTGCCCCAGTGAGCGCATACAATAACTATATCCGCTTTCCTTTTGGCAAGAGTAATCATTTCATTAAGGTGTGTTTCGTAATCGGCAAGCTCCACGGAAACCTCCGAATCCTCGGGAAGCGAGTGACCGTTAAGTGATTCCGTAAATCCGAGCCAGGCTACCTTTATTCCGTTTACATCCTGTATGTTGAGCCAGTTGGCGGCCTCTTTGCTTTCGTAAGCGCCTATTGAATTAAGCCCTTTTTCTTTCAGAAAACCGAGAGTGTTTTTAAGACCTTTTTCACCGAAATCAAGAGCGTGATTTGTCGCTGTATTTACAACGGTGAAGCCGAGCTTCGAAAGCTCGTCACCGATTTCGGCGGGTGAATTGAAAAGGGGATAAGCGGAAACACCGTGCTCGGAAGAAATGACCGATTCCTGAGTTATGAGTGCCGCATCCGCGGAGGAAATTATATCCTTGAGATTTTCGTAAACGAAGGAAAAATCATAGCCTCCGGAAATGCTTCTTGCCTTGGCCTGATTATATATTTCCTCGTGGATAATATTGTCACCCACTGCAAGTATTTTTGCTCTGGCAAACAAATCATCCTTGGGCTGTGTTTCCGTTATGACCTCGGCGGGGTCAGGCAGCTCCTCTGCCTTTTTGAAAAGTATAACGCCGAGTGAAACCGCATCAAGAAACAATATTGAAGCAAGCACAACTGCAAGAACTTTCCTCATTGGTCCTTCTCCTGATCAAGTGTAATTCTGCCGAGCCTGCCGCCTCTGTATTCATCAAGAAGCATAACGGCGGCTCTTTCCGTGTCATATTCTCCGCCGCGAAGCAGCATACCGCGTTTTCGGGCGATGAGCTCAAGCAGCTCATAAGGCTCAAGCTCTTCAAAGTTTTCGATTTTATATCTTTCCGCAAGGTTTGCAGGGTAGCTTTTCTGCATTACCCTGAGAAGCCTTACGGCTATTTCCTGAATGTCAAGAATTTCATCCTTTACCGAACCGATAAAGGAAAGCTTGAAGCCCACCTCGGGGTCTTCGAATTTCGGCCAGAGTACGCCGGGGGTGTCAAGCAGCTCAATGCCCTGACCTATGGAAAACCATTGATTTCCTCTTGTTACGCCGGGTTTGTCGGCAACCTTGGCTCTGTTCTGACCTGCCATACGGTTGATGAAAGAGGATTTTCCGGTATTCGGTATGCCAACGACCATAACGCGCAGGGCTTTGCCGCCCATGCCGCGCTCGGTGTTGACTTTGATTTTTTCTTTAAGCACTTCTCTGACGGCGGATTGGAATTTGTCAAGGCCCTTGCCGCTTCTGCAATCAACGGGCAGTGCCTTTATGCCTTTTTCATCGAAGGCTTTTATTCTTGCCGCCGTTGCATTTTCGTCGGCAAGGTCACATTTGTTAAGCAGAATTATTCTCGGCTTACTGCCGACGATTTCATCTATTTCGGGGTTCCTGCTGCTTTCCGGCAAACGGGCGTCAACGATTTCGCAGACCGCATCAACAAGAGGAAGACTCTCTTTGATAAGGCGGCGTGTTTTTGCCATGTGACCGGGGAACCACTGAACCTGCATTTTTTCATTCATAAGCTGTATCCGTTAATGAAAGTTATAATCTATTTTGAAGTTACCGAAGGGAGCAATGCGGAAAAGTGCTTTTCCGAGAATGTAATCGGCTCTTATGAAGCCTACCCTTGCGTCACGGCTGTCCGTAGAAGCATTTCTGTTGTCGCCCATTACAAAAACATAGCCTTCGGGAACGGTGATCGGTTTTGTGAAATCCTCAATGTCATGGGTAAGCTCGTTGACATAGGGCTCGTCAAGAGCTTCGCCGTCAACATAAACAATACCGCGGTCAAAATCAATATCCACGGTCTGACCCTCTGTGGCAATGACACGCTTTACAAGGGTGGATTCTATATAGTCAACCTTTGAGGGCTGACAGGTGACGACTATCTGACCCGTGTGAGGGTGAAGATTGAAGGCGGAAAGAATTATTCTGTCACCGTCATGGAGCGTCGGATACATTGAGCTTCCGCTGACCCCTACCGTTCTGAAAAGGAAAACGAAAGCAAGGGCAACGATTATGGTGGCGGAGACGATAATTGAAACAAAGTCAAAAATTCCTCCGCATTTTACCTTTTCTTCTTTTACTTCTATCATTTCGTTAATATCACTCATAATTATTTCCTCAATGATTTTGAATCCGGCCAAAGTCTGAAAAGAGCCTTGCCGAGAACATATCTTTCATCTATAAGTCCTACCTTTGCCGAGCGGCTGTCAAGAGAGCCGTTGCGGTTGTCACCCATTACAAATATCCTGCCCTCCGGCACCGTAATAGGGAAGCGGGCATTGTAATTAGTCAGCGTGGGTTCGAGGATATAATCCTCCTGCTGCAGCTCTCCGTTAAGGAAAACCTCACCGGTTTCAAAATTTATGTCAAGAGTGTCTCCGGGCAGGGCGATTACCCTTTTGATTATGGGAATATCTCTTTCCCAGGGCTGGGTGATGACAACTATATCGCCTCTGTCAAGGTTTGCGGTTATGCTTGTCACGGCAACCCAGTCACCGTCAAGAAGAGTCGGGGTCATGGATGTGCCCGAAACGCCCACGGCACGGAAAACGAGCATAAAGATGAGAAAGACCACCGTTACGGCACCCTTAAACGAATCAAGTGTTTCAAAGATGAAGCTTATGAGCTTATTGGGCTTTTTTTCAAACTCCACGGAATATTCATCTGTTTTTCTGCCTTCGGCCATTTTCTCACCTTCCTTTCAAATATGACAAGAAAGGTGTAACAACGAAACATTGTTACACCCTCACCTGCTTTGTTATCTGATCTGTTCCTTAACCTTAGCTGCCTTGCCGACTCTGTCACGAAGATAATAGAGCTTGCTTCTGCGAACACGGCCGTGTCTTACGGTTTCAACCTTGGCAACATTGGGGGAATGAATGGGGAATACTCTTTCAACGCCAACGCCGTAGGAAACGCGGCGAACGGTGAAGGTTTCGGAGATACCGGAACCCTTGCGAGCGATAACTGTTCCCTCGAATACCTGGATTCTTTCTTTTTCGCCTTCACGAATCTTAACGTGAACCTTTACGGTGTCACCGATTTCCAGTGAAGGAACTTCTGCTTTAATAGAATCCTGTGCGATCAATTTGAGTGCATCCATTTTGAAAAACCTCCGTTTTTTTCAGATGTTCATTCACATTGATGCCAGAGGAACACCCGTTTTAATTTTCAATTAAATCCCGTCTTCGGTGTCATCTGCGCCTACTGACGGTATAAATGCTGAATAATAATATCACAGCTTTTCCGGAAATGCAAGCATTTTTTTGTTTATTTACAAAATTCATTACATTATCGGAAGATTTCCATATTTGCCATATAGATTTCTCTGCGTGTAATGGAATATTTTTCGGGCTGAGCGCCGAATTCTCCGCAAAGGGATTCAAAAAGCAGACCCGCATTGAGGTTTTCCGCCGTACCCGTGGCAAGAACCGTATTTATTTTTACGGTACAGCCCTCGCTGTGGGCTTCAAAACCATGAACAAACGAGCAGAGATTTACGACCTTGTTTCCTTTTTTCGAGCGCTTTTCCGCATTGAGAACGCCCGACTCCATAACTGCGTTTATTCCTGCCGCAAAGCCTTCGGCTTCACCTTCGGAGAGAAATTCCGCTTCAATAATATACCTTGAATCGGTTACGGAATTGGCTTTGTTTACCGCCTCGGTAACATCAACGATTTCTATTCCCCGGGGAAGAACGGCGTTTAATCTGGATTTTATTTCTTCGGGAGAAATATCCTGCTCCGTGCGTATGTCAATGGGCTCGCGCTCGCCGGTCTGACCCAGAGGCAGCGGAAGCAGGAAGGTCATATACGGGTGAGGATTGAAGCCTTCGGTGTACCACAGAGGAATATCCGCTCTCCTGACCGCTCTTGTAAAGCAGCGGTTCATATCAAGGTGAGATGTGTATATGGCAAGCCCGGATTTTTTATACCACAGTCTGACAGAGTTCATTGCACACACCTCCGTTCAGTTTTGCCGCGCCGCAGCCGGCACATTTTTCACGGCAGCAGGGAGTTGTTTCGCCTGCATGAGCCTTTTTATATTCATTCTGAAGGAATTTTTTCGTAACACCGTAATCAATGTGGTCCCAGGGCAGAATTTCGTCAAGCTCACGCTTCCTTGCGGTGTAGAAGAACGGGTCTATGCCGCATTCCTCAAAACTCTGCATCCATTTTTCACGGTCAAGATGTTCTTCCCAGCTGTCAAAATGGCAGCCCTTGCGCCACGCTGTTTCAATGACCCTGCCAAGGCGTCTGTCGCCCCTTGCAAAAACACCTTCAAGGAAGCTTGTCCAGGGCACATGGCGTGAAACACTGACTTTTCTCGTTTTGACGCATGACATGAGATAATCCTGCTTTTCAATGAGGGTATCGGGCTTGTCCTGAGGCTCCCACTGGAAGGGAGTGAAGGGCTTCGGAACAAGAGAAGCAAGGCTGATGTTGACGGAAACGCCCTTGCCTTTAGGCTTGTTTTCGCAGTGATAATATTCGTCGACAACTGCCTGCGCAAGGTTTGCAATACCTTCTATATCTTCGTTTGTTTCCGTCGGCAGACCTATCATAAAGTAAAGCTTTACTGCCGACCAGCCGCCTGAGAATGCCTGTGCCGCAGTGGAAAGCACTTCTTTTTCGGTTATGTTTTTGTTGATGACATCCCTGAGCCTCTGGGTGCCTGCCTCCGGGGCAAAGGTAAGACCGCTCCTTCTGACTGAGTTAAGCTGTTCCATAAGCTCTTTCGGGAAATTATCCGCTCTGAGTGAGGGGAGAGCGATATTTATTTTGTTTTTATTTGCCCACGGCAGCATACTGCTCAGCAGCTTTTCAAGGCCTTTATAATCGCTGGTGCTGAGTGAGCAGAGAGAAATTTCATCATAACCCGAGCTTTCGCAGATGGCACGGCATTGAGCCTCCACGACATCGGGTGATTTTTCGCGCAGGGGTCTGTTGAGAAAGCCCGCCTGGCAGAAGCGGCAGCCTCTTATACAGCCGCGGAAAATCTCAACGGTCGTTCTGTCAAAAACAGTTTCGATAAACGGAACGACAAAGCTTGACGGAGCAAACATTTTGTCAAGGTCGGCGACATTTCTCTTGATGACCTTTTCGGGGGCACCTTCGGTGGCTGTGACTGATTTCACGGTGTTGTCACCGTTGTATTCGACCTCATAAAGTGAGGGAACATACACGCCGGGTATTTTAGCGGCGGCAATGAGAAATTCACGCTTTGAAGCTCCCTTTGCCTTGTATTCCTTAAGCAGGTCAATCAGCTCATTTGTAACCTCTTCTCCGTCGCCGGGAAGAGTGATGTCAAAGAAATCCGCCATGGGTTCTGCGTTGCAGACGCAGGTGCCGCCTGCGATGACAATGGGAGTAAGCTCTTTTCTGTCTTCGCTTCTTACGGGCAGGCCGGCAAGGTCAAGCATATTGAGAACATTGGTGTAGCTGAGCTCATACTGCATTGTGAAGCCGATAAGGTCAAAGGTCTTAATGGGTTCGCCGCTTTCAAGGCCGTAGAGAAGAATGTTGTTTTCTCTCATTATGGCTTCCATATCGGTGTCGGGGGCAAAAACTCTTTCACATCTTGCGTCATCTCTTGCATTGACAAGGGAATACAATATTTTCATTCCGAGATGTGACATACCTATTTCATAGGTGTCGGGAAAGCAGAAAGCATAACTGATATCAACGCTTTCACGCTTTTTTACTATACTGTTAAGCTCACCGCCCGTATATCTTGCGGGCTTCTGAACCTTCATCAGAAATTTGTCAAGCTCTGCGGGATACATCAAATCCCTCCTTTTGTCTAGGCAAAAGAGAGTCGAACCCAATATGGTTTTGGCGACATCTTTTTGCCAATATATCGTTAAAAATGCTCGGAATACATAAAGTATTCCTGTGCTTTTTGCTTCATCTTGGCAGAAAATCTGTCTGCCAAAACTGCTTGCACCTTAAAAAGATGAGATTTGCGTGCAGTCAGGTGTTTCTTCGACGCAGGAATACTTCCGTATTTCAAGGAGAAAAACGCCTGAATGTGCGTGAAGCTCACTTTTTAAGGCATGTAGGGTTCGATTCCCTTTTGCCTAACCGAGTGAAGATAAATCCGAACTCACCTTGAATACGGATCTTTTTCCGCTCAGCTTTGTCATCGTCATTGCAAGGCGACAGCCTTGCTGCTTCCTTTTCCTTGCTGTACGAAAAAATATCTCGTATCAAGGCAAGTTTTATTTCGCTTTAGGGTGGACAGATGCAAGGCGACCGATTGAGGAATACTTGATGTATTCCGAATGAGGGCAACGAAGCAGGTGTTCGCCATAAAGTGAAATAAAATGGGTTCGGATTATCCTCACTCGGTTAGTTTTATCGTTTATTCTATGTTTCCGACTTTTTTAATTATTTCCGCACACTCGTCGTAGCCCATGATTTTGGAAACGGGGTAGAGGGGATTGCCTTCGCGCAGGGCACGCTGTGCCAGGGTGGGAATATCGTCCTCTTTTATTTCAAGGTGTTCGGGAATATTCATTTTTTTGTTCATTTCCTTGACTTTTTCGATGAAGAGCTTTGCTGCCTCGGCTTCGCTGAGATTTCTTACATCAAGCTCGGCGGCTCTTGCAAGCTTTGCAAGGCGCGGATATGCGCTTTCGCCGAAAAATTCGAGTACATAGGGCAGAATAACCGCATTCGCAAGGCCGTGAGGTATGCCGTACATACCGCCCAGCTTATGAGCAATGGCGTGAACATAGCCTACATAAGCTCTCGTGAATGCAATACCCGCAAGGTATGAGGCCTCGAGCATATTTTCTCTTGCGGTCATATCCTTGCCGTTTTCATAAGCCGTATAAAGATTTTCGAAAATAAGCTTTACGGCTTTCTTTGCGGCTTCCTCGGTTTCGGGAGTGTTGCTTTGGCCGATGAAGGCTTCAACGGCGTGGGTCAGGGCATCCATACCCGTCGTGGAGGTTATGTGAGGGGGCAGACCCGTTGTAAGAGCGGGGTCGAGAAAAGCGTATTTCGGGCGAAGAACGGGATCCTGAATTGCATATTTCTCATGGGTTGACGGGTCGGTGACAACGGCGGCAATGGTGGTTTCCGAGCCCGTGCCCGCAGTAGTGGGAACGGCGTAAAGCATAGGCAGCTTTTTGATGACCTTAAGTGTGCCGCGCATTTTCCGGACCGATGTTCCGGGTCTTACGGATCTTGCCGCCGCAACCTTTGCACAGTCCATGGGTGAGCCTCCGCCGAAGGCTATGACAGCCGAACAGCAGTGGTTTGAATAAAGTCTTTTTGCCTCTTCTATATTATCAATGGTGGGGTTTGGCTGAACTCCGTCATAGACAACGTATTCAATGCCTTCGTTTTTCAGCCCTTCAAGAAGCCCGTCAAGCAGATGGAGGCTCATAAGCCCCTTGTCGGTGACAACAAGAACGCTGTAATGCCCGTTTTCTTTAATAATTCCGGGCAGCTTCTTAACGGCTCCTTCGCCCTTGATTACTTTCGGCTCTGTCCAGTCAAGGAATTTGACGGCAACACGGAAAACGCCCTGATATGCCCGACAATAAGCTTTTGTTATTTTCATTACAGCCATAATTAAACCTCTTTTCTGATAAATAGGATAGATATACTTTATACGGGAATATTTTAACGCTCAAAAAGAAAAAAATCAATACTTTGTGCAGAGTTTTTGTGCCGCTGAGTGTTGACCCGACTTTTTGCTTGTGATATAATAATTTCCAAATAATGCGTAAAAGCGCACTGAGGAGAGATGTTATGAATTTCAAAAAAGTTCTGAGCGTCATTATGGCCGTTGTTATGTGCCTGTGCATGATTCCCTTTGCAGGTGCCGAAGACAACACCGAATACACTCACGAATGGGATCACGAATGCAAGACCGAATGCAACGGTGAATGCGGCATTAACCCCGTTATCGTTGTTCCCGGCATTATGCAGTCACAGACCTATGTTCAGGATTCCGAAGGCAACGATATTCTTACCTCCGACGGCTTCCCCATTGTTGAAGGTATGGATATGAGCTTCATGTTTGACACATCGGTTCTTGAGGGCGACCTTAAATCAGCTATCCCCGACATTCTCAAGAGCATACTCAAGAGAGACAGAACAGGTCTCTTTGATATCCTTATTGATATTTTTGACAAGGCTTTTGCAGACCATTATTTCAACCCCGACGGAACAAGAGTAAACCCCGTTGCCGTTGACGAATACTGGTATTCACTCGAAGAGTGCAAGAATGTTCCCGATAAATCCTACGGCTATGCCAAGGGTTACAGCAAGGACGATAACGGAAATGTTCTGCCCACAACAAAATACGAGAATGAATATGATTTCATTTACAGACAGGTTGATATCGGTGCTTACTGTGAAGCTGCCGGCTATGACCATGCTTACTATTATTCATACCCCTCATTTGACAACATCATCAAGTCTGCCGCAGGGCTCAATGAATATATAGATATGGTTAAGTGCCAGACCGGCCACGACAAGGTTGACCTTGTTTTCATCAGCCTGGGCGGTACGCTTGCAAACGTTTATCTTCACGATTATATCGACAAGAGCGAAGTCGGCAGAATTATCTTTGCCGCCTGCGCCATTGACGGTTCATATCTTCTCGGCGACCTTATGGATGACAACACCGCTTTCAGCAACGGTTATGCCCTCTATAACGACCTTATCCCCAACATCGTTTCAATAGCCGCAGAGGAATATATGGCTCTGGCTTATCTCGGCAACACCATTGCAAGAGCAATTCCTCAGGAAGTTTTCAGTGATTTCCTTGAAGAAGCACTCAAGAGAGCAATTGATGAGGTTCTCGGTAAGATGCTTCGCAACTGCCAGTCCATGTGGGCTCTTGTTCCCTCAGAGGTTTACCCCGAAATGTCGGCAAAGTATATCTCCGACGCCGAACACGCAAAGCTTAAGGAACAGACCGATTATTACTATGAAATTCAGAAGAATGCAAAGGCAACAATTCAGAAGCTTGACGCCGAGGGCGTAGATATGTTCTGCATCACAGGCTATAATCTTCAGCTTCCCGCTGCCGTTGCAAACTATAATCAGAGTGCCGACAATATCATTCAGTCCACCTCCACCTCAATCGGTGCAACCTTTGCACCTCTCGGTGAAAAATTTGCAGACAGCTATACTCCCGCAAAGGATGCTTCCTATATCAGCCCCGATAAGGATGTTGATGCAGGTACCTGCGCTCTGCCCGACAAGACCTTCTTTGTTAAGAATCAGAGCCATCTTAAGCTTCAGTCCGCGGTTAACGATGTTATCGGTCTTTGCGTTCAGCTTCTTCTTGACAAGGATATTACAGACGCAAGAACAAATAACGGCGGTTACCCCCAGTTCAACGAATACAGAGACCTTTCAACCGTTGAAAGTCTTGTAAAACGTTACAATGCCGGCGGCTATGCCGGTAAGGATTCAAAGGTTGATGCAGCTTACGCAAAGGCAGAAGAGCTTCTTGCAAAGCGTGAATGGTCACAGGCAGAGACCGATGAGGTTGAAGAAGAGCTTTACAGAGCAATGAACAAGGCAAAGATGCTCAGCGACAGCTCCGAAAGTCCTTTCATTAAATATCAGCTTGTTCCCTTCTTTGAGAAGCTTCTCAAGAAAATCAGCGATATCTTCACAAAGATTTTCGGCGGAAGAGATTTCTGGCTGTTCTTCATTCCCATTATTTGATGAAACCTACGGAGGTTATTTATGTCTGATTTACAGAAACGCACAATGCCGAAAGGCTATGCGGTTTTATGGGCATTCATTACTGCCGCTTATGCGGTGTGGATGAGCGTCTTTATGAAGGATATAGTCCTTGTCAGTTACGAAACAGAGGCACAGAGAACCGTTGACGGTTATCTTTACACCGACATTACCGGAATGATCGGCAGACATTGGCTTTACCCCGTATGGGTGGTTGTTTCCTGCGCCTGCCTGCTCCTCTTCATTGTATATATCAGCAAGATACTTTATGCCGAAAAGCTGACGAATGCCATTAAATGGATTTGTCTTGTCGGCTGCATTTTCGGCTGTGTTTATATCACCTGGTACGGCTTCTTTGATGCTCCCAACAAGCAGGGCGAGATCGCAAGCTTTATGGATAAGGTGAAATACATCACAGCCAGCATGATCGGCCTTATGGCTCCCTGGCATTTCAGAGGCTGGGGCGTTTTCGCAAGCGCAACCGTGTTTATGAACACAATGTACACCTACCGCAAGTATGACTATAACAGCAAGCTCGGCGTTATTCTCGGCTCCATAGGCAGTGCCGCAATTTATCTGACAATCAACTGCCCGTCAATGGGTGACGATGATAAGGATTTCTCAATTCCCCGCTGCTCTGTTCACTGGGCCGGAGCTCTCCTTTTCGCTGTTTGCTGTGCCGCTCCTCTCGTTATCTTCCTTTTCAGCAAGGCGAGAAAAGAAAAAGGAAAATTCCTCGGCGGTCTTATCGTTTTCGCACTTCTTCTGCTTGTAATGCTTGTTCTTCTTATCACTGTCGGCAAGAGTGCCATTATCGAAAACATACCCATGATTGCCGCTTATGTACTGCTGTTCATACTTAATTTTACGAACTTTTTCAAAGCAAAGGCATAATTAATTTTATGAGGGTTGTCCGCATTCAGATGCAGAAACCGTTTTCTTCGCCCGAATATATATACAGCGAGGGCGAAAAAACGGTTAGAAAAAGTAAAAACATATAATTCAAAAAACTGGTTTACAGAAGAAAATTCCGGGATTTCAGATTTTGATATAATCCCCATAGAGTAGACACTTGAAATAACAAAAATTTCAAGACTACACTATGGGGGTTAATTTTATGCACAGAAAGAGCCATAAAAACAAGAAATATAGCAAAGAGTTAAAGCAACAAGCGGTTGAAGCATATT
>JAZUJJ010000092.1:0-3233 GCA_045642725.1 Acutalibacteraceae bacterium | reverse complement strand
CGGAAGGCTGCGAGAGAAGAGGAAATCCGGGAACACGGAAAGCAGATTATTTTTAGATCTGCGCTACAAAGGTCAAGAAAGACCTATAGTAGGAAGAACTTTAAGAAGACAGGCATCAGCGATGATGACCTGTCTTTTTTTTGTACACGAGTCTCATACAATACAAGGAAAGAAACCATTTCAGGATAAAATGCAAATAAAAAGCAAGTATTACTTGCGTTTTAGGAATATTTCGCTACCTTTGCAAAAAGAAAAAACAGAGAATTATGATTCGCGCTTTAAATTTTGATGGTTTTTTAAGAAATCTTGATATGCAATTTGATCTCGCAAACTCAGTGATTGTGGGGATTGAACATTGCACGATACGCAAAAGTGCCGTTTTGAGGGCAACAGGAATGAGTTTCGAGCAGTTGGAAGACTTCCTGGAATCAAATAATATTTACAGCACAAAAAATCATATAAGCGACAATGCTTTACCAAAGCTAAATGAATGGTATCTTAAAAAGATGCGAAGATTTGTTCGTAATGCATTGTCTCACGATGTAGAGCAAGGCTTCGAAGAACAAGCGCTTTTCTCCATCTTCTGTGCCACCTACCATAAGGCCGGCCATAAGGAAGTAAAATCTTGGGCTGATATAGATGAATTTCTCCTCATTAAACATTTTGAGGCGACGTGTCTTGAGTCTGATATTTTTAGCCTTGTTTATTTTCGCTCAGATAATCTATTGGATAGGATTCATCGCAGTTTCTTGTTCCGACTTCGATTAAAGAAGAATCCAAAATATAAATCATGTAGAGTAAACACAATCATCTCATTCATTCTCTGCAATCGGTATCACATTTTCACTTCCGAGGCAGATTCCTTCGTGGATAATACTTATACTAAAGCCATTGTGGCTAGTAACTTTAAGTTTAACCCGCCAAGGAAATCTGCAATCGTTTTGTATCCTTGGCAAAATCAAAAAGGATATGAAACATATAGACAAAAATTTAATTTCGCTTATTGAAGCAATAGACAAAAGTGATATCGAGCCCTCCGTCAAAGCGGAAATAATTCAAAAACTCAAATCAGGGAGCAAAGAAGACTTAAATCAAGCAGTCATTTTGGCAATGGAAGCCTTAAATGTTGCGTGCAACGTTGCTTGTAATATCTGGAATCTCTTCCCCCACTAATACAAAACATTTTAACGCTATGGATTTCGGGAATGCCATCAAAACAATAAGAAAAGAAAAGAAAGTATCTCGCAAGGAACTAGCAGAGCGCTGCAATCTTTCGGTCACAGCGCTCTACAACATAGAGAACAATCTATCTTTCCCGACAAAAGAAACGATAGACAAACTCTGCTCTTCATTAAGTATCCCCGTGTCGTATCTGATGTTTTTCTCAATCACAGAGGATGACATTCCCGAAGAAAAACGTCTTTCATTCCGTTGTCTTCAAGGGCCAATGAAGGCGTTTTTGATGGACGAATAAAGGAATCAAAATAGAAGCACGGCAACGGCACACCGAGGAGGGCCTTTGCCCTGAGCACCCCGCAGGTGTGCCGTAGCAGCCGAGCCGCGTATTGCGAGGCTGCGGTGCAGCTGGAGGGAGATGCTGAATAGATCCCGGATCAAGTCCGGGATGACGGGATAGGGCCAGGGATGACGGGGTTCAGCATGACGGGATAGGAATGAGATCCCGGATCAGGTCCGGCATGACGGAAGACCGGTAATGACGGGGAGGATATTATCTGGAGGAGAGGAGTTCGGAGGCGAGTTGCTCGACGGTTTTGTTGAGGTATGGTGAGCCGGGACGGGTGATGTCATCGGCGATATGGGACTGCATAACTATTGACGCGGCATCGCGGGGTGAAATGTTGTATTTTGCTGCAATGTATGCAGTCAAGTTTGATAGTAGGCTGTTGGCCTTTATAAGGTTGTCACTCATTTTAGATTCTTGTTAGCTGTGAGAGGGATTTTTCTGTGCAGAAGCAGTACTGGATGTATTCCAGACCAAATTGGGAAATCCTATCAATTAGATTCGTAAGGTTCTTGTCGTCCAGGTATGAGGCACCATATTGGGCTTTGTATTCTTCAATTATGCTGTCGACGGTTGAATCGGCAACCGGGCCTATCACTATGTCATACTCGTGGGCCGCAGCATCCGGGCACCTGTTCTGAAGGATGAATCGGGCCCATTCTACTGTAAAATTCTTGAATCGTAATATTTTCAGCCCGGATTTTTCAGCATCCTTGAGCGAAAACGAGAATTTACTGACGAATATTCCACCTTTGTGACGCAGCAGCTTTTTGCGCTTTGCCATAAGGACGGCACGCAATGGATTATCGGTCAGGTAAAAGCCCTTACCGAAATCGTTTCCATCGTGGCATTCCATCAAATCCGGATGGATTACGTCAACGTTTGAGCCGTGCAGGAGTTTCATATGCGGCCACCGTTGTTTGAACAAATGGCCATCAGATCGTTGACAACCTGTGCCCTAGGCAGTGTCTGCTCAATAAGGAAATTGCTTTCCATAAAGTCTATTGCCTTATAAAGGAGCAGAAACTTGAAAGCATCTGAATTTGTCATACCGTATTCCTGAGCGAACCAGAATGTCCCAATGGACAGAAACTTGGACTTCAACTCGCGCGTCACAGGACTTTCCTCGTATCCGGGAACTTGAATCAGCATCTGCTCTCCCATTAACTCGATGAGCACAGAAGCCTCTTCAGCGGAAATCCTTTTTTGTCCGCTTTCAATCTTACTGATTCCACTTTTGCTCATTCCGACCATACGGCCAAGCTGCTCTTGAGTCAAATTTTTAGACCTGCGGATTAAGGAAATCCTGCTTCCGAGTAAATTATTTGCGTCGCAATCAAATTTCTGTTTCATAGTACTGCGGTATTCGATTCAATACAAATATAGTGAAAAGTTTCCACTTTTGGAAACAATTATAATAAAAAATAATCCCTGCTGACGTCAGGGATTTACAAAAAGATATCTATCACACGCTCTTATGAACGACCGGCAACGGCACGCCGAGGAGGGCCTTTCCCCAAAGCCCCCCGCAGGTGTGCCGTAGCAGCCGAGCTGCGTATTGCGAGGCTGCGGTGTTATTTGCAACATCAAGATGGCTGTTTTTTCGCAAAGTTATTTCCCTGTTTTATTCGGTGACAGGATTCTTCCTCGGTCGTCCTCGTTTAACTTCTTTTTTTAGTATTGTTTGTCTGTTTTCCATTCGGTAGCTTGC
>JAZUJJ010000091.1:0-56959 GCA_045642725.1 Acutalibacteraceae bacterium | reverse complement strand
AAAATATGATTTCTTTGATATTTTTATTTACTATGTTCTTCATATATTCGGCACAGTAAATAATATCTTCAAATCAATCTTTGCTTTCTGATAATCTTAATAATAACATCGCACCCCGGCTTGCATTAACACAAGTCGGGGGTGCTTGTTTATATTTACATCATTGCTATATCAAAACCCGTTACAGTTAAAAATACCTGTTGATGCGGTAATTGATTTGCTCGAGAAAATACCCTCGGTTTTACCGCTGACGGCTATATAATACATCTTGGCGTTCTCGGGAAGCTTAACGGCAGCCTTATTGCCGGACACTGTGGCCGATTTGGTTGACCAACTTTCTTTCAGCGTTAAATTATCATATTCAAGCGAAGAACTTCTGTAAAAGAGGGTAACTTTCGGGCTTTTAACTCCGTCAGGCAGATTGAATTTGAGTGTTATTTCTCCGTTTTCTTCGGATATGCCTGTAATTCTGATGTTGCCGTCACCGTTTCCTGTCATTTCGTTGGCAAAACGAAATGTTTCTTCAATATTGAAATCACCGTGATTTAACCCACTGATTAATAAAACAGAACCATTCTTTGCCGCTGCGGCAGAGGAAGACGGAGCATCTGCGGGGAAAAACGGGTCTTCATCACTGCTTACAAACATTATGGGCATTTTTACCTCGGGAAGCAAATGGGTGGGGTCCCATTTTTCGAGAATTTTATTATTGTTGAAAAATGCTCCCATAAGTTCCCAGCAGCCGCTTCCGTAAATGGGAATTGCAAATTCAAAACGGTTGTCATAGCAGGCAGCAACGGTTGTGACAAGACTGCCCCATGAAATACCCGAAACACCTATCTGATTATTGATTACTCTGTTGTCTGCTCTTAAAATGTTATTTGAAAGAATAATATCTGTCAGATAGTAATAAAACCACTGCTCCGTGTATTCACTGTCAATATCATCGAAATTGCTGAAGGTGAGATGTGAATTAACATTTACTGTCCAGTCCGGATTGTTGTTTCCGGCCGCAGAATAATAACCGACCTTTGGCTGCTGGCCGAAGCCGTCAAAGGATATGGCGGCATAGCCTCGGTCAACCCAATATCTGACCCAATCTGCCTGCGCGTGAACTCCTCCGCCGTGAACGAGCACCATAGCGGGAACGGGATTTTCGGCACTTGCATTTTCGGGGAATCCGATATATGCAAATACTTCCGAATCTTTTCCGAGACATTTTTCGCCATCAAAATAAATAGCTTTTATTCTTTCGTCATCAGGAAACGGCTTTCTGCTTTCGTCAACTCTGTATGAAGGCGAATGCTTCTTTACCTCATTTATGAGAGCAGCCAGCTCATCGGTATATGCACTCTTTTCTTTTACTTTGTAATCTGTTACATACAAATCGTTGATTTCGGGTTCTTTGCAAATGAGAATTTTTTCAAATAAGCTCTTAAACCAATCAACAATTTTATTGAAGAACAGTTTGATTTTTTCGGTGAATGAGAGTGAAGCGGGTCTGTCGGTGTAATCCTTTGTGTCCGTATTATATGCTGTCAGACCGCCTTCACGGGTCAGACCAATCCGTGAGCCTTTTAATGTTCCGGCTTTTGAATAATCAAACGGTTCAAAACCGAGCTTAACGGCATCAGAATTTTCGTCAAGTGAAAAGTCAAACGATTGTGCATCCTTAAAACCTGGGTTTCTGTAAATCGCAGAACCGAGAACATTTCTTGACTCGGCATTTTGGCGGATAATGGCTTTATTCGTATAATTACCTATTGTGAAATAAAGTTCATCACCGTATGTCATATCCCAGAGTATGTTGCCGCTTCCACCGAAATGCCCCGTATGATTGATTTCTTCAACAGAAAGCACCTTGTTATCGGTCAGAATAATATTGTTTATGTATGTGTTATTAAGGTCGGTATAGGGTAAAAATTCCTCTGCGCCAAGGCAGGCGACACTCTGACCCGAAAGCGCAAAAATGTTGTTTCTGATGATGTTATTCTTGCTGAGTGTTGTGTTGAAGCAGGAAGTGCTGCAATTAAAAGCAAGATTGTTTTCAACAGTCATGAACTCACAGCCAGAATCAAGATAAATTCCGTCTCCCGCATAGCCGCCCTCGCCATCATAGCACGAGCAGTCATGGATAACATTTCCGCTGACAACAGTATTCTGCTGAACACCGAGCAAATATATTCCGCCGAGATCCGAGAGCGTTTCAAGACCGATGTTGTAAATGAGATTATCGGTGATTTTTATGCTTTGAGTCGGATTTTCTCCGAACAGCCACATAAATCCGGCGGATATACCTGTATAGTATCCGTCATGTATTTCATTGTTTGAAATTTCAGCCGTGTCGCAGTAAGCAACAAGTATTCCGCAGGCGCCGAAAAACTGTCTGCCGTATTTTTCGATTTCACAGTTTCTGACAGTAATATTCTCCGCAATATTGTCACGGACTTCATCAATTTTTTCTCCGATGAAATATCTGCCGCCGATATAAATTGCATTAGCTCCAATATTGCTGAAATAGCAGGAATCAACAATACTGTTCTTTGCTCCTGTAAAATAGCGTATCGCCGTTGCGCCGATGTTTTCAAAATCGCAGTTTTTGAAATTTATATTGTCGGAATAAATAACATCAATTGCTCCGCTCACATCAACTGCACCCTGAACAGATGAAACCTCATAGTCTCTCAGACGGGTATGTATATTCATGTTAAGGTATTTATCGTCTGAGTAATTCCAGCCTGTATCCGCAAATTTAATATTTTCAAATGTAATTCCCGATGAATTTTCGATGTCCATAAGCTGTGCTTCGGCTGATGCATAAAGCACAAGATTTTCTGCTGTTTCTCCGTCATAAGGAATATAGTAAAGCATATCTGCTTTTGAGTCGAAGCACCATTCACCGGGCTTATCGAGTCCCTCAAGGACATTCTGCAGAAAATATCTGTCACCGGCTTCAATCGGTCTGCCGGAATACCTTGCCAGTCTGAAAAGACCTGTGGTTTCATCGAATGATACGGGCTTTTCAACCTCACTGACCCATTGATGCAGAATTTCAACAGTTACATCACAAAGGTTTGACGGAGCCTTTTTCAGGTCATCGGCATAAAATCCGTTTGATGCAAGGTCATTGTCTTTGCCTTTTGTGTCTGATAAATCAGGTTTATCAATGTAATAATACCCCGATTCGGGCAGTCTGGTTACATTTAGCTTTCCGCTTTCGGAAAAAAGTGCGGTAATTCTTTTGCCGCTTGCCGATGCGCAAAATGCCTTAACGCCGTTCACCGTGCATTCTGTCCATTCCGAAACGGGGCAGGCGTTTGTAATCACTGCCGTTTCACCGGGAACGGAAGTAATTGTTATGTTCTTTTTAATTCCATCAAAAATGATTGGTGTATCAAAGCGGTAAGTGCCGCCTTTAAGATATATAATGCTTCCGCTTTCGGAATTTTCAACTGCCCTTAAAAATTCATCGGCAGACGAAACGGTTACCGAATTTGCAGCCGAACCGATAACGCCAAAACAGGCTGTAATCATAATTAAGCTCAGAATTAATGCTGATATTTTTTTGAATTCTCGGAACAAGCCTATCATAATAAACCTCCAGTTATTGAAAAAACCGATTTATCGAAAGAATTATACTATATTTTCTCTAATCAGGCAAGATGTTCAACCTTTTTCAGCGAACATTTTGCTTTGATTGTTTATGGCGTTGAAACATCACTTTGCGTATGATATAATATAACCACACTCTTAAAGAAAGCCGGTGAAAATATGCAGCATCCGAATTTGTTCTTTTCACGATATGACGCTGACATATTCCGCAAGAAACTCAAAACAGACATTAATCTGAAACAACGTTATGATGAAGTAATTGCTTCGGCAGATGAGTGCCTCAAAGATGAATTTATAACAGAGGAGCAGGCAAACGGAAGAAATACCGTTTCACAACACGCCGATTTCGGCTCACTGAACGGGCAGGCTAACAGGCTTTGTTCCGTACTCGGTACAAAATATATTATTGAGGGCGACAAAAGATGTGCAGAAAAGCTGAAAAAGCTTTTACTTCATTTTATATCATTTGAACGCTGGTTTGGTGTAAGCTATACAAGGCGTAAACCTGTTCCGTGGCATTCGGATTTGTGCTCAACCGCCACAACTCTTGCTCTTGCTAAAATATATGATCTGATTTTTTACTATTTGTCACCGGAGGAACAGAGAACGATTGCGGACGGTATTCTTGAAAAAGGTGTTTATGCCGCACTCGGTGACTGGGTTATGCCTGAAACCCGCATTCATGCAATAGATTCCATGGGTCATAACTGGTGGAGTGTATGCATTTCGGAATCGGCATCGGCATTTCTTACGTTGTCGGATTTTGTTGAGGAAGATAAAAAGAAGAAAATTCTTGATTATGTTAATGAAGCTCTTGCCGGTTATCTTTCATATCGTGGAAACAGACTTTTTAATAAATTCGCAAATTTTGATGACCGGGGATTGTTTTATGAGAGTATAAACTATGATAACTACGGAACGGGAAGCCTTTTGCAATATCTTTGGTGTTATGAAAGATATTTCGGAAGAAATGATGTTATCCGTAGGGCTATTCCCGAGGGCTTGTGCGATGCGGCAATGGAATTTTCATATCCATATACCCGTGACGGAAAGGTGTTCTTTGAATTTTTGAATTTCGGTGATTATTCACTTGGTTCAAATATAGATTTTTTAGCCAAAACAAGCATACTTACGGGTGTTGATTCATCGGCAATGAGAGCTTGTGCTTCAACTTATGATAACGGTATTTGGGATGAAATCAACGGAAAATACCGCCCCAAAGAACTGAAAGGCAGCGTTGATTATCTGCCGCGAAATTCTTTTTTCTCATCGGGGTATGCGATTTCCCGTTCTTCCTGGGAAGCTGATGCAACATTGTTTGCCGTCAAAAGCGGTTACTGCTGGAATCATTCACATAATGATTCGGGCTCCTTTATTATTTTTCATAAAGGAAAACCGTTTTTTATTGACAGCGGCACCTGCAATTATAACTCTCCGCTTTATCATTCGTATTACTGTCAGGATTCAGCACACAGCGTTCTGCGCATTGGTGGACAAGGTAGACGCGATGAAGAACTTTATCGCGGCACACGCTTTCCCGGTGCTCTGACAGACCGTTTTGAAAGCGAAAATCTGTTTTTTGTACAGGCGGATTCAACGGGACCGATGGCACATCTGTGCTCCCGTATGTACAGAAATTTTTTGTGGCTTGACAATCGTATTCTTGTTATTTTCGATGATATTTACTGCCACTGTGAAAATACGGTTGAATTTACTCTTCACTTTGACGGCAAACATAATGCAGAGGGTAACAGAGTGGATTTTATAAACGGGAACTGCCGTGCGCGTTTGATTTCTCATAAACCGGATAGAATTATAATAAGTGATAAGATCGGTCATCTTAATTTTAAGGAAAATGAAAATCAACCCTACATTGAGATTTCAACCGCCGAAAAAGAGTGTGCGCATCTGCTTATTAACACGATTGAGCTTGATAATGACGAACATAAAACGAAATATACAAGCCTCAGCAGTGAAAACGCAAGCGGATTGCGTGTTGCTGAAAATGAGACCGAATATGAAATATGGTTTAATCATATGGCTGACGGTCATATTATGCACGATAATTCAAACAATGTTATTGCAGGTTATGATACAGATGCATATATGCTTGTTATTATAAGAAATAAATCTCAGAACACAAGACGTGTTCTGATGATATGCGGCAGCTATTTGCGCCGGGACGGCAAGGTTTATGCTGCGGATTTCATTAAAAAGACACAGGAGGTTATCATCTCCGACTGAAAGGAAAGAATATGAAGCCGAAAGCAATATTTATGGGTAAACAGGAGCCGAAAGAACGGGTTTACGGAAAAAATACGATTGAAAAACTGAGCGAACGGCTGTATTTTCTTCCCGATTTTTATACAGAGGAATTGATACGCAACGGTGACGGTCACCCGGAGCTTTTTGATGTTGAATACATCTTTTCTACCTGGGGGATGGTTGAACTTTCGGAGCAGGAAATCAAAGCATTTCTGCCGTCACTCAAAGCAGTGTTTTATGCCGCGGGTACTGTTCAGTATTTTGCAAAGCCGTTTCTGAACTGCGGAATAAGAGTTTTTTCGGCATGGGCGGCTAATGCAGTTCCGGTTGCAGAATATACAACGGCACAGATTGTGCTTGCAAACAAGGGCTTTTTTAAGTCTGCAATGTATGCAAGTTCGGGTGAACGCGAAAAAGCGTGCCGTGAGTTTGAAAATTATAAAGGAAATTACGGTGCTGAAGTCGGCATTATCGGAGCCGGAATGATTGGCAGTCTTGTGATAAAAATGCTGAAAAGCTATGACATAAGCGTTATGGTTTTTGATCCGTTTCTGCCCGATGAAAAAGCAGAAAATCTGGGTGTAAAAAAAGTCAGCCTTGAAACGCTGTTTTCCGAATGTGATGTTGTTTCAAATCATCTTGCAAACAATGCGCAGACGCAGGGTATTCTGAACGCAAATCTTTTCGGGAGAATGCTGGCTTACTCCACATTTCTGAACACGGGCAGAGGTGCGCAGGTTGTTGAAGCCGATTTGATTGATGTGCTGAAAAAAAGGCCTGATATTACGGCAATTCTTGATGTTACATTCCCGGAGCCACCTCAAAATGACAGTGAATTTTATGCTTTGCCCAACTGCATACTTACACCGCATATAGCCGGCAGCAGCGGTGAGGAAGTAAAAAGAATGGCTGTTTATATGCAGCAGGAATTTGAAAGAATGATGAACGGTGATACCGTGAAATATGAAGTAACACTTAAAATGCTTGATACCATGGCTTGACTTTTTTTATCGGTGCATTTTTATATTATTAGATGAATGCGAAAACAATTATTAATTCATTTATGAGAAGTGATGATTATTAAAACAAAAATCTATTTCAGATTCATGATATTTATTGCTGTAACTTTAATTACAGCTTTATGTTTTTCTTCTTGCGGCATTAAGAAGAAGGTGTCGGTTGAAAATATAAAGGTCGGGGATACCGTAAGCTTTGGTGATTATGAACAGAATAATATTAAATCTGACGGTGCAGAAAAAATTGAATGGCTTGTACTTGCTAAAGAAAATGACAAGGTGCTGCTGATTAGCAAATATGCTCTTGACTGTAAGATATTCTGCGATGAAGACACAGATATATCCTGGGAAGACAGCTATTTACGCAGCTGGTTAAATACGACATTTTTTCAGAATGCATTTAATGATATTGAGAAAAACAACATAGCTTTAACCGAAATCAAATCTGATAAAAATATCGAGGAAACTATTAAAGACAAAATATTTGTGTTGGACAACGATGAAGCTGAAATGTATTTCAAAAGTGATATATCCCGCCGATGTTCTCCGACAGCCTACGCAAAACAATGTGGGGCTAAAAGCCCGTCGGACCTTCAGGATGTTGAGTTCGACGAAGAATTAAAAAATAACTGTTGTTATTGGCTTCGTTCACCGGGGTTTCATAACGATAAGGTTTCCATTATTGATTATGAAGGAACAATATATAATCGCGGAGAATTTGCAGATGAAGAAATTTCCGTAAGACCGGTTTTATGGGTTAAAAATTTACAGTCGTCAGATTAACCATTTTCAGAAAAATTATCATCCCTCCGTTTAATACGGAGGGATGTACTGATTTTAGTTTTTGATTTTTATTTAAGCTTGTCAAGGAAGCTGAGATCGGTTTCTACCTCATGGCCGCAGGCGGCAGAGCGGATAATACCGTCGATAATCGCCTGATTATAAACAATCTGAGAGGTGGGTACCGGAGCTTCACTGCCTGATAAAACAGCATCAACAAAAGCTTTCACCTTGAGCAAAAACAGGTCGCTGCTTCCGGTTTCAATGGGAATCTCGGTGTTCGTTGCTTTGCCGAAAAGGTCACGGTAAAGCCACATTCTGCCGACTGTGCCGTCCCATGCACCGCCCCATGGCTCATAATTGGGCTGACGAACTTTCAGACCTGCATCCTTGCCGAGGAAAAGGAAATCACCGCAGGTATCCATGTGCATTGCCCAGCTCATTCTGAAATCAAGTGTTATCCCGCCCTCAAGACGAATAAAAGCTGCTGAAAAATCATCAACAGAGAAACGATTTGATTCGGAGTAATACTCGGGATTTGTGCCGAAATAATCATAAGCTACCGCAGAAACGGTGAGGGGCTTGGGGTATCCGATCGTATTCATGGCAAAGTCAAGAGCATAGCAGCCTATATCCGCAAGCGCACCGACTCCGGCCTTGTCTTTTTCAATAAAGGTTCTTCCCGGAATTCCGCGTGAACGACCGCCTCCGGTTTGTACATAATAGATATCACCAAGTGCGCCGGATGAAACTATCTCTTTTACCTGAATGAAGTTTTTGCCGTAACGCGGCTGAAAACCGACCGAAACAATTTTACCGCTCTTTTTTTCAGCCATCATTATCTGTTCTGCTTCACTCATTGACAGACACATCGGTTTTTCAAGCAGAACATGGCAGCCTGCTTCAAGTGCCTCAACAACACAGTTTGCGTGCTGTGTGTTGTAAGTGCATACGGAAACCGCATCAAGATCAGCTTTGAGAAGCTCTTCGGCACTTTCAAATGCAAGTGCATCGGGCATTTCAAACTCATCAAAGAATGCTCTTGCTTTACCGGGAATAATATCGGCTCCGCCGACGACCTCCACCTGCGGTATTTTCAGATAGGAGCGCATATGTGCGTGTGCTATTCCGCCTGTTCCGATGATACCGATTCTAAGCTTTTTTTCCATATTTACCCTTCCTTATTTATTATTTTTGCCGTTTAATAAATGATAAGAGCATTTGTGTATTGCTTTGAGCGCAAGACTGATCAGGAATGTTGCGAAGAGCATTATAAAAATTGATAGATACCATTTGTTTTCAAGTATACCGCTGTTAAAGCTGTAAAAATCCTCCCAACCGCCGTTTGCTTTTCCGATAATCAAAACCATTATAACATACACGGTGCCGTAAACAACAGTCGGGATAAGACCTGTAAGAATTTCTTTGAAAGAGAGGTTTTTGTCGGCTTCGAAAACCGTGCAGGTTATGATTGCAAGCAGGGGAGTTATCAGATGCAGGAAAAAGCAGTTACCCGAAATCATCATCTTCAATGAATAAATCGTGCTCAGGAAAAAGCAGGCAGTAATCATTGTCAGTGTAACGGCAACGGTGCTCATAAATTTCATCAGTCTGATGCTGTTCGGAACTTCCGTGTTTATATTCTTTATTCTTTTAATATTAAAAACAAGCATAATGGCAGATAATATTGCAGCGAGAATATTTGAGTCAACCGTAAAATAACGGAAGCTTTTCGTTCCCTCAACCGCCATGTTTCCGTCTCCGATTCCCGTATAGAATGTTGAAACGGCATAAACCGTGAAGACTACAATAAGTATGTTGATAATGAACGAAAAAATATTAAAAACCTTTTTTGTCTTTTCCATATCTTTCCTCTTTTCTTCTTTTTACCATTATAATCTATCTTCGGTTTGTAATCAAGATTTAATTATCACAGATTGGGTGAACTGTATAAAAAATTACCAATGTAACTTGAAATATCATTTTTCTTTGGATATAATAAAATTATAGCTTTATCAAAAAGGGAATTTGTTGTTTTGAAAAATCGTAACAATGTAATTAAAATTGCAGGTGCGCTTATAGCGTGGGTTATCGGGTCGGGTTTTGCAACCGGCCAGGAAATATTACAGTTTTTTTCAAGCTTCGGTTATTTAAGCTTTGCTGTTATAGCATTAAACCTGATCGGATATACGGTTTTGGGTTATCTTTTGATGAAAACGGCCTTTGAAAATAAAACTGATGAAAAATTCAATCATTTTCAGCTATTTTGCGGGCAGAAAGTCGGTTCGATATATTCGCTGCTTGTAAACTTAACGCTTCTGCTTCTCATTCCCGTTCTTTTTTCGGGCGGCGGAGCAGCGCTGAATGAATATTATCACATTCCGAAAGCTTTGGGCTCCGGGATTTTAGCTGTTTTGATTTTATTGATTTATCTTATCGGTTTTGAACGAATGATAAAAATAATTTCAAAAATCGGACCTGTAATAATTTGTTTCTCACTTGCCGTCGGATGTATAAGTCTTTTTCGTGATATAAAGAATTACGGCAATATTCCGGAGTATTCAAAGTTCTTGGAACCTTATCGGGCAGCACCAAACTGGTGCTTAAGCGGGCTTGCTTATCTCGGCCTGAGCTTTTTCCCGTCAAGCACATATTTTACTCAGCTCGGAATATCTGCCGACTCAAAAAATGAAATCAAATACGGTGCGATTATCGGCAGTTGTGCCGTTATCCTCGCTGTTACCGTTATTTCAACTTCAATTTTGTTAAACGGAAATGTTACTGCCGGCCTTGATATACCCGTTTTGTATCTTGCAAAGAAAATTGCCGTAAGTGTCGGTGCTTTATTCTCGGTTGTTTTGGTGCTCGGTATTTTTTCTTCAAGCTCTGTCATGATGTGGTCGGTTTGCAGTCGTTTTTCAAAAGATAAAAAGAAAAACACGATTATTGCCGTAGGTGTTGCTGTTTTCGGTTACATTGTAAGTTTGTTTCCGTTCGGAAAGCTTATCGGTATTATTTATCCTATGATTGGTTATGTCGGTCTTCCGTTTCTCGGATGTGTCCTTTGGAAAAACTTGAAAAAATCAAAAGATTAAAATGATGAGGAGGATAATCAAATGAAACAGTGTCCCGGCTGCGGTTATAAATCAAGAGAAGCAGATGAAAAAAGATGCCCCATGTGTTCAGCCTTGCTTATTGAAGCCGGTGCTTCATCTGCCTGTGATTATAAATCGGAAAAGGAATGGAATAACGGTTATCATAACGATTTTCTTGAAGGAAGAAAAACAGGGGAGTATTGTGACCCGAAATTTGAAAAGGCAGTAAATGGCGGAGAGCATTACCATAATAAAACCGATTTGAGTACACTATCTGATTTAATACCGGAAAAATACCGGAATTTTATTGCCGTATTTATCTCTGCAATCATAAGTATCGGCTTCCCGGTTCTCGGAACGATAATTTCCCTCAGCTTTTTTGAAAAGATATTTCCCGGCCAAAAAAAAATCATTTTTATCGGAGCAATATTGATACCGATTATCTTTTTGGTTTTTTCTTTTTCTTTTGGATTTATTAAGCGTGATTTCAATATGATTATTTGAAGCAATATTGCCTTGTTCAAATTTATATGATAAAATAATTTAGGGTGATTGTATGAAATATTTAATCGGTATAGATTTGGGAACTTCCGCAACAAAAACCGTTCTTTTTGATGAAAAAGGTAAAACGGTTTGTTCGTCATCTTGTGAATATCCTCTTTATCAGCCTAAAAACGGATGGGCTGAGCAAAATCCGGATGATTGGTATAATGCCGGAGTCGAGACCGTGAAACAGGTTGTTTCCGAAAGCGGTGTAAATCCCCGCGATATTGTTTCTTTGGGTATTTCCGGTCAGATGCACGGGCTTGTAATGCTTGATGATAACTGTAATGTTCTCAGGCCCTCAATCATCTGGTGTGACCAGAGAACAGGTAAGGAATGCGATGAGCTTACCGAAAAGCTGACAAGAGAAAAGCTCATTGATATAACCGCTAATCCTGCTTTGACGGGATTCACTGCTTCAAAAATTCTTTGGGTAAAAAACAACGAACCTGAAATTTTTGAAAAATGCAGACATATTCTTCTTCCAAAAGATTATCTTCGTTATAAACTGACGGGTGAATTTGCCACAGAAGTATCCGACGCTTCTGGTATGCAGCTTCTTGATGTTAAAAATCGCTGCTGGTCAGATGAAATGATTGATGCAGTGGGTATTAAAAAGGAATACCTTGCCAAAGTATATGAATCTCCCGAAATTACCGGATATATTTCTGCTGAAGCTTCCGCTTTGACGGGTCTTACACAGAATACGATTGTTGTCGGTGGAGCCGGAGATAATGCCGCCGCAGCTGTTGGTATGGGTGTTGTTTCCGACGGAAAGGCTTTTACGACAATCGGTACATCCGGCGTCGTCTTTGCGCATACCGATTCTCCCGTTATTGATCCGAAAGGCAGAGTTCATACTTTCTGCTGCGCCGTTCCCGGTGCGTGGCATGTTATGGGCGTTACTCAGGCGGCAGGTCTTTCACTTCAATGGTTCAAAAAGCAATTCTGTACCGAAGAAATTGCCGAAAGTGAAGCAGCCGGAAAAGATGTATATGAAATCATGACCGAAAAGGCTTCGCAAATTCAGCTCGGTTCGGATAAACTGTTTTATCTTCCTTATCTTATGGGTGAAAGAACACCGCATCTTGACCCGGATGCAAGAGGCGTATTTTTCGGTGCATCTGCAATTCATACAAGGGCTCATTTTATCAGAGCTGTGCTTGAAGGCGTTTCATATTCTCTTCTCGATTGTGTTGAAATACTCAGAGAAATGAATATTGAGGTTTCCGATATGCTTGCCTGCGGAGGCGGCGGAAAAAGTAAGTTCTGGCGTCAGATGCTTTCTGATATGTACGGCGTATCGGTAGGTACCGTTAAATCATCGGAAGGTCCTGCTCTCGGTGTTGCCATACTTGCCTCGGTCGGTGCGGGTATTTACCCTGATGTTGTAACTGCCTGCAAAAACATGATTTGCTATAATTCAGAAAAATCCGACCCGGATAATGATGCTCATATTAAATATGAAAAGCTTCATAAGATTTATTCGGATGTTTATAAAAATCTTTCTTCCGAATATAAAGCACTTGCAAATCTTGAAATATAATTCAGGAGAGTATTTATGAATAAAATAATTGTCGCAGGAGCGGGACACGGCGGCCTTGTTGCTGCCGCAAAGCTTGCCGAAAACGGTTTTGATGTTACGGTTTACGAGAAATGCCAAAAGGACGAGCTCGGCCATGATTGGGAGGACAGGTTTTCGTTTCCTCTTTTCACCGAAATAACGGGAATTGAAGAAAAAGATTTCCCCGAAGGATCCTGGCGTTACAGAGGCGATTGTGCTTTTGTAAGCCCGGCAAAAAGGAAAAAAGTCATTATCAATTATACCGAAGAAAACCGTCAGAAGGTTATGTGGCGCAAGGCTCTTATTAAAATGCTTGTTGAGCTTGCCGAAAGCAAGGGTGTTAAATTCAAATATGGTGTTTCAATAAACGGGGCTTTGATTGAAAACGGTAAAGTCAGAGGAATAATGACGGATGACGGAGATTTCAGAGGCGATCTTGTTATTGATTCCTGCGGCGCTTTTTCGCCGGTTCGTTCTTCGCTTCCCGACAGCTACGGTATTGAAAGACAGCCTCGCCACGGTGATTTATTCTATGCTTACAGAGCATATTTCAATAAATCGGAGAATGTTTCACCCGAAGTTCCCTTTGAGGTTTATATGTATCATGAGGGTGAAAAAGGTCTTTCCTGGTTTTGCACCAACGAAAATAATGTTGATGTTCTTATTGGCAGAATTGACAAGTTCGATGATAAAAAGGTTAAAGAACAGCTTGATATTTTCAGAAAAGATCATCCCTGGCTCGGTGAAGAAATACTTCACGGCGGAAATTACGGTATAATTCCCGTCAGAAGACCTCTTACGCTTATGGTCGGTGACGGTTACTGTGCTGTCGGTGACAGTGCGTTTATGACAATGCCGATGAACGGAATGGGTATTGATCTTTCTCTGAATGCAGGTAAAATTCTTGCAGAAGTCGTTATTGAAAACAGACACAGAGAAGCTTGGCTGAAAGCCCTTTGGGATTATAACCGCAGATTCCATGAAGAATTCGGTTCCGAGGCCTCAAAAAACGAAGGGTTAAAAAACGCGATTCTCTCTATTCCCTCCGAGGGTGTTGATTTTCTTTTTGAAAATGAAGTTATTCAGTCTTCCGACCTTGCAGGAGCAGGAAGAAACACCGACTTTCGCTCTTTACTCGGTAAATTTACAAGAGGAATGAAAAATCCACCGTTTTTCTTTGCCATAATTAACGGGCTTATCAAAGGCGGAGCAACTTCTAAGGCATATAAAAACCCGCCTGTTTGTTATGATAAGCTTCAGGTTCTGAAATGGAACAGCAAAATAATCAACAACGATATCCGTATATAAAATTTTTCAGAAGGATGTGACATTATGAAACTCAAACGCACGCTTTGCATTGCACTTTCTTTTCTTATTGTTTTCTGTGCTTCAGGTGCTTTCGTTTCATTTGCCTCCTTGCCCCTTGAAAAGCCGAAGATTTATCAGATGAGTGCAGACGGCTATTCGTCTGAGCTTTTTGATGAAGACGGCAACATTGCACCTGCTCCCAAAAAAGCTTTGAAAAGCCGTTCCGGTGCAAAAGAAAGCGATTTTCCGTCTGCTTACGATTCAAGAGAATCCGGAATTATTCCGGCTGTAAGAGATCAGGGCAGAAGCGGTGCCTGCTGGGCGTTTTCATCAGTTGCCGCACTTGAAGTCGATGCCGTAAAAAAAGGACTAATTTCAATTGATAATGCTGATTTTTCCGAATCTCATCTTGTCTGGTTTACTTACAGTGCGGATCAGAACAAATCTTCACCGCTTTATGATGAATATTATATTTCATCAACGCCTTATCTGATAGGCGGCAACTGGTCAAGAGCTGCGGCTACCTTTGCAAAATGGTCAGGTCCCGCAAAAGAATCAGATTATCCGTTCAGCGGCTCGACAACAGATTTTTCGGCTATGTGTAATTATGATGAATCGGGAAGATATGACCATTCCTCCGGAATCATTATTGACAGCGTGGATATTCTTTCTTCAAGAGCCGATATAAAAGAATGGATTACCGTTCACGGTGCCTGTACTGCGGCAATTTATGTTTCGGATTCTTATTTTGATACAGAACATAATTCTTATTATTCCACCTCGACAGGTCTTAACCACATGATTACTCTTGTCGGATGGGATGATGAATTTCCTGCCGGAAACTTTTTGAATACTGCTCCCGGTGACGGAGCATGGCTTGTCAGAGACAGCTGGGGAACTTATTCACATGAAGACGGATATTTCTGGCTTTCATATTATGAAAACAGCATTTCCAATATTGCCGGTTTTACGGCGCGTTCCGATGAAGGCTTAATAAAAAACTACAATTACAGCGCTGTCGGCTATACCGCTGCTTTTTCTTACACCAACGGCGTTTCCGTTGCCAATTTCTTTAAGCCCGAGCAGTATGAAAAAATTGATTCGGTTTCTTTTTATACACATGACCCTCAGACCACGGTTTTATTGAAGGTTTATACTGGTGTTCCGAACTCGGCAAAAGATCCGACAAGCGGTACACTTGCGTACAGCGAAAGTGTTTTTGTTGACAATCAGGGCTATCATACCGTTTCACTAAGCAGTAAGATTTCTGTTGCTCCCGGCTCGAGATTTGCGGTTTCTCTTTCTTACAGCAATGCCGCAAATTCATTGATGATTCCTTCGGAACAGCTTAATACGACATCAAACGGTGTTAAATATACCTGCTCATCGGGTCAGAGTGCCTGTATGCTGCCCGGAAGTGATAATAACAGATGGCATGATGCCATGGATTACACCCTCGGAAATTTCCCAATCCAGGCTTTTACCGTTTGTGATCATCAGAGTGCATTCAACACCGAAAAGGACAGATGTGATGTTGAAGGAACATTAACGGAATATTGCTCTCAGTGCGGCAAAACGCTCAGTGAGTCCGTAATTCCCGCAACAAATCACGCCTTCGGTTCATGGTTTTATGACGGAAACGGAGTTTTCAAACGGGATTGTTCCGATTGTGATGCTTTTGAAGTAATAAATGATTGCGGCCTTTCGGTTGAGCAGCTGCCATCGGCACTTACACAGGGTGATACTTTTGAAATTGTTTATTCTGCCGATGAAAGAATTCAGAATCTGATTCGTTTTGAAAGCTCTGACCCGAATGTCGCTTCTGTTGATGCTTTCGGAAAAATCAAAGCCTTAAAACCGGGAACCGTTACCATTACGGCCAGACTTGACGGCTCCGATATATTTAATTCATACGATATAATTATTGAAAAGAAATTTGTTCCTCTTCCCGATATTTTTATTGTGGAACGAAATCAGCTCAATGAACAGGAGTTTGATTACAAGTCAAGCTTTACTTTCTATTACAAAGCTGAAAATGCCGAAAAAGTAAGCTGGCATGTAAACGGTGCCTCTTTTACCGTAAACCCTGATTTGAGCTGTACGGTAAAAGAAGCAAAGAATGATTTTTCTGTTTATTGCACGGCTGCTAATTCGGAAGGCGAAGCGGTTGCCTCCGAAACGGAAACCATTCATATCAAACACGGGTTCTTTGATATTATTGTTGCATTTTTCAAGAGTATTTTCAAAGGCAGACCTGTTTACATTCAAAAATAAGAAAGGTGAATATAATATGAGATACGAAATCAAAGGAACTCCGCTGCCTGTTGTCGAATGTTATCTTGAGGCAGGGGAATCATTAAACTGTGAAAATGGCGCTATGAGCTGGATGACTCCGAATATGAATATGTCGACCTCCGGCGGCGGAATCGGAAAAATGTTTTCAAAAGCATTCTCGGGGGAAGCAATGTTTCACAACACTTATACCGCTGTCGGCGGTCAGGGTATGATTGCTTTTGCTTCGAGCTTTCCCGGAAATATTCTTGCTATGGAGATTAAACCCGGTCAGGAAATTATCTGTCAGAAATCCAGCTATCTCGCTTCAACTCCCGGCGTTGATATTTCGGTTTATTTCCAGAAAAAACTCAGCACCGGATTTTTCGGCGGCGAAGGCTTTATTATGCAGAAATGCTCCGGCAACGGAATTGTTTTTCTTGAGATAGACGGCTCGGTTGAAAAGAAATCTCTGGCAGGCGGTCAGCAGCTTATTATTGATACGGGTTATCTTGCACTAATGAGCGGCTCCTGCACCATGGATATTAAGTCAACCGGAAGCGTAAAGAATGCAATTCTCGGTGGAGAAGGAATTTTCAATACCGTTGTTACAGGACCCGGAGAAATATATCTTCAGACAATTCCCGCTTTCAAAATGGCGCAGGAAATCAGAAGAATGATACCCACAAAATAAGTGTTAAAAATGCAGCCCCGAAAAACGGGACTGCATTTCTAATATATAAAATGATTATTTATTTGCCGCAAGCCTTTCGGCGATTGCTTTTTTGATGAAGGGAATAACTTCATCCGTTGGAATTTTTTCGTTGATTTCTTTATCTCTCGAAACGATTTCGCATACGCCCTCTTTAAGGTTTCTGGGGCTGACAACAACTCTGAGAGGAACACCGATAAGGTCTGCATCCGAGAACATTGCACCGGGTCTGATGTTTCTGTCATCGTAAAGAACTTCCATATTATCTGCAAGCATTTTTTCATAAAGACTGTCGGAAACGCTCTTGCATTCTTCATCATCAGCTCTGAGACAGCAAACCTGAACCTGCCAGGGAGCAATACTCATAGGCCAGATGGGACCGTAATCATCATGATGCGCTTCACAAACGGATGCGGCAAGTCTGCCTACGCCGATGCCGTAGCAGCCCATGATAGGATACTGAAGGTTTCCTTCGGCATCAAGATACTGCATACCCATGGACTTGGTGTATTTTGTACCGAGCTGGAAAATATTGCCTACTTCAATACCTCTTGAAATTGTTATTGTGTGCTTTCCGCAGTTCGGGCAAATGCCGCCTTCGATTATTTTTGCAAGGTCAATGTATTCCACATCGCCGATATCTCTTGAAATCTTAAGGCCTGTATAATGATGGTCGGCCTTGTTTGCGCCGCAGGAAAGATTATGAGTACCTTCAAGTGATTTATCAAAGAGAACAGTGAATTTTTCCCTGTCCATACCGTAAGGACCGATAAATCCGGCAAAGAGACCGCAGTCGTCTGTTATTTCACCAGGATGAACTTCTTCCTTGAGGTAATTTGTGAGTTTTGTTTCGTTTACATCAAGGTCACCTCTGATGAACACAACAACAAATTCATCTGTCATATTCTTCTGATATACAACAGCTTTGCAGGATTCCTCAAGAGGAGTTTTAAGGAAATTGCAAATATCTTCTATTGTGTGAATATCGGGGGTATAAACAAGCTCAAGCGGCTTGTCTTCACCTTCACATTTGTTTTCAATTATGCTTTCTGCCGCTTCCATATTTGCTCTGTAATCGCAATCTGAACAAATTGCAATGGAATCTTCACCAATGGAAGTGAGAAGCATATATTCGTGAGAAATGCTGCCGCCCATCATGCCTGAGTCTGATTTGACGGTAACGACCTCTGGGATTCCGCAGCGGGCAAAAATCTTGTTGTATGCGTCATAGCATACGGCATAGTATTTTTCAAGGTCTTCCTGGGAAGTGTGGAAGGAATAGGCATCCTTCATTGTGAATTCACGAACGCGGATAAGGCCGGCTCTCGGTCTGCCTTCGTCACGGAATTTAGTCTGAATCTGATAAATCATGAAGGGATACTTTGTGTAACTGTTTGCACAGTCACGAACAAGCTGAACGGCGGCTTCTTCATGCGTCATGCCGAGAACCATGGGCGTGCCGTTTCTGTCTGTGAATCTGCAAAGCTCACTGCCGATGCTTTCATATCTGCCTGATTCTGCCCAAAGAGAGCCGGGCATAACAACCGGGAACTGAACTTCCTGGCCGTCAATGGCATCCATTTCTTCACGGATTATATTCTCTATTTTTTTTGTAATGCGGCGAAGCGGCATATAACTGGAATAAATTCCGTTGGCAACACCTTTCATGTACCCGCCTCTTACCATGAGAGCATGGCTGTCAATGACGCAGTCTGAAGGTCTTTCTTTGAATCTTTCGCCTACAAGCTTATCAATTTTCATTTGTCTTACCTCTTTTGCAAGATTTTACGGTTTATTATTTTATCTTAATTAACAATGAATGTCAATCGAAAATTATTCTTTATATCTTGAATTATTCATATTCATTTGTTATAATCACATCAGTATGGATTTTCGGAGGCGTATTTTTATGAAAGGCAAGCTTATTGTAATTGAAGGACTTGACGGCAGCGGCAAATCCACTCAGGAAAAGCTTCTCGGCGAAAAGCTTGAAGCTCAGGGGATAAATGTCAATTATATCAAGCTCCCGAATTATGATGATGACGCCTGCATACTTGTCAAACAGTATCTTGCCGGCCGTTTCGGTGACAAGCCCGGTGATGTTAATGCTTATGCGGCATCTTCATTTTATGCTGTTGACAGATTTGTAAGTTATAATTGCTACTGGAAAGAAAAGTATCTCAGCGGAGAGCTGTTTCTTGCCGACAGATATACAACATCAAATGCTTACCATCAGCTTACCAAAACTCCGAGAGAAGAATGGGATTCATATCTTGCCTGGCTTGAAGATTTTGAATATTCCAAAATGGGTATTCCCGCTCCGGATGCGGTGATTTATCTTGATATGCCCATAGATGTTTCACAAAAGCTGATGACTTCACGCTATAAGGGAGACGAAAGCAAAAAAGATATTCACGAAAAGGATACCGATTATCTTTCCCGGTGCCGTGTTGCAGCGGATTATGCCTGCAAAAAGCTCGGCTGGTTCCGCATTGACTGTGCCGAAAACGGGGAACCCCTTTCACCGTCTGTAATCAGCGAAAAGGTTTATGATGCTGTTAAATCAATTCTGTAAAGGATGAATTATTATGCTTTATATGTATTTTGCCGATGGCTTTGAAGAGGTCGAAGCAATAGCAACTCTTGATGTTATCAGAAGAGCCGGAATTGACATTTATTCCGTCGGTGTCGGCTCAAAATATATTACCGGCTCACATAAAATCACCGTAAAATGCGACCTCGATATTGAAGAAGCCGCTTTCAGCGGACTTGACGGTGTTATACTTCCCGGAGGAATGCCCGGCACGACAAATCTTTATTCAAGCGAAAAGGTTATGAATGCCGTTGATTATTGTGCAGCCGAAAATAAACTTATATGCGCAATTTGTGCCGCACCCCTTATCCTCGGCCGAAAAGGGTTAGTTGAAGGTAAAAACGCAATTTGTTTCCCCGGCTTTGAGAATGAGCTTAAGGGTGCAGTTATTTCCGATAAATTCGTTGTTACCGACGGAAATATTATTACGGCAAAAGGAATGGGCAGTGCCGTTAATTTCGGACTTGCTGTTGTTGCCTATTTTAAGGGCGATGAGGCCGCTGCAAAGCTTAAAGCAAGTCTTCAATGCTCATAATGACAAAGAATGAACTGAGAAAGAAATATCGGCAGATTCGTTCTTCTTATTCGGATGAAGATCGGGAAAAGCTTGATTTATCCATTACGGCAAATCTTTTGAAAAGTAATGTGTATCAATCTGCCGAAAAAATTCTTGTATATGTTTCCGTAGGTACTGAGGTCTGTACGAAAGCGTTGATTTCGGATGCTTTTGCCAAAGGTAAAACCGTTGCAGTGCCGTTTTGCCGTGAAAATGAGCTTGAATTCAGAATTATAAACTCATTAACGGATTTGATTGACGGAAAGTTCGGTATTCCGACGACGGATGATAAATGTGCCGTGCTTACGGATTTTTCGGATTCACTCTGTGTTGTTCCCGCTCTTTCTGTTGATTATGATTTTAACCGTCTCGGCTATGGCGGAGGCTTTTATGACAGATTTTTGAGCGAAAATAAAAATATTGTTTCTGTTGCCCTTTGCTTTGGTGATTGTTTATCCGATGCTTTGACGACAGAAAAAACAGATATGACCGTAAAGGGTTATATCACCGAAAACGGATGTTACGGAGGTGTGTTTGATGCCTGATGAAAACGGAAAGAAAAAGCAGCCATTCAAGGTTACTATTTCCGATGAAGATTATATGAGCCCTAACGAGCTCGATTTCTTTCTTGAAAATAACAGGAAAGAAAATCCTCAGAAGGATTCCCTTGATGTTCCTTCTTCCGGTAAGAAGCCTAAATTTGAAGTTCATATTGACGATGATGATCTTTTAACATACAGTCCCGATGATTCGCAGCCCGAATATAAAGGTGAAATTTATTTTTCAAATGTAAAACCTGTCAAACATAATGAACAAGTGACGCCGGCTAAGAAAAAGCCCATCAAAAGACAAACTGCATACAGTGCACTTGCTCTTTTTGCGGCCGTAACCGTTCTGCTTACATCCTGTCTTTCGGTTTTTGCAATCAGCTGTATAAATGATGTTGTTGCTTTCGGCAGAAGTGAGGATACGGTCACGATTACCGTTCCTCTTGATGCAGATACAAATGATATCATTGATTTGCTTTCGGATGAAGGGCTGATCAAGCAAAAGGCTTTCTGTAAGCTTTTTTACAACACCATTGACAAGATTAAAAACATGAATAAAAAGACCGTTAAAGAGCCTGTGTATCTCAGCGGTGTTTATGATGTTGAAAAAAATCTCGGTCTTGAAGGTTTTCTCTATGAATTCAGAGAAACTCAGAAAGGTAAAGATACCGTTACCGTTTCCATTCCGGAAGGCTGGAGTGCATATCAGATTTTTGAGCGTCTTGAAAAATACGGAGTATGTAAAAAACAAAGACTTATTTCTTCCATGACGGGAACGGCTTTTGAGTATGATTTCTGTAAGGATATAAAAAATTCATCCTCAAGAGTGTTTATGCTTGAAGGCTATCTTTATCCTAACACCTATGAATTTTATGTTGACAGTGATGCAAACAGTGTTATAAGAAAATTCCTTGATGAATCGGAACTGAAATGGACTGATGAATATCAGGATCAGGCTGATAAGCTCGGCCGGACCATGGATGAAATAATGATAATCGCTTCGATTATTCAAAGAGAAGCTGCCAATACAGAGCAGATGGCTGATATTTCCTCGGTTATTCACAACCGTCTTAATCATTCTGCATCATGGCCCACAATTTGCTGTGACTCAACGGAAACTTACATTGATAAATTTGTTACACCTAATGTAACCGCGGCTCAGTCGCTTCTGTTTGCACAGATGTATAATACATATAACAATGCCGGGCTTCCTCCGGGACCTATTTGTAATCCCGGTGACGATGCGATAAATGCCGCTCTTTTCCCCAATGATACAAATTATTATTTCTTCCGCCATGATAAGAACGGAAAGATTTATCTTGCCGTTACTCAGGCAGAGCATGACGCGAATGCAAATGTTGTTTTGAGAGTAAATAATCAGTAATTCGGAGTTTTTATGATTGACTATCCTGTTCCGGAAATACTTGCCCCGGTGGGCGATGAAGAAAGACTTTATACCGCAATTAAATACGGAGCGGATGCCGTTTATCTCGGCTCCGACCGTTTCGGAATGAGAACTGCAGCTGCTTCTTTCGGCGGTGATACATTAAAAAAAGCCTGCGAATATGCTCATTCCAACGGTGTTAAAGTATATCTGACCTGCAATACCGTTCCGAGAAATAAAGAAATTGATTCGTTGCCGGATTTTTTGCAATATGCCTCCGACAGTGGAGTTGACGCTCTTATTGTTACGGATATAGGCGTAATGCTTGCCGCAAAAAAATATGCACCGGATGTAGATGTTCATATTTCAACTCAGGCGGGTGTAACAAATTATGCGTCTGCTACGGCTCTTTACGAGCTCGGTGCAAAGCGTGTTGTTACCGCAAGAGAGCTTTCTCTTGATGAAATCGCCGGAATAAGGGCAAAGTGCCCGAAAGAGCTTGAAATCGAATGTTTTGTTCACGGCGCAATGTGTGTTTCTTTCAGCGGCAGATGCCTGCTTTCAAATTATCTTACCGGCAGAGATTCCAACAGAGGAGACTGTGCTCAGCCCTGCCGTTGGAATTATGCTCTGCAGGAAGAAAAGAGACCGGGCAAATTCTTCCCTGTTGAACAGGATAATACCGGTACTTATATAATGAATTCAAGGGATATGTGTATGATTGAACATATCCCCGAATTATATGCTGCGGGAATAAACAGCTTCAAAATTGAGGGCAGGGCAAAATCCGCTTATTATACGGCTGTTGCCGTAAATGCGTACAGAAGTGCTCTTGACGGTTTTGCTGCTTCCGGCTTTGACCCGATGTATCAGCCCGATGATTGGATTAAGGAAGAAGTCCTGAAAGCAAGCAACAGAGAATATTGTACAGGCTTTTATTTTACAGATCCGCTTGATGATGCAAATATTTATTATAAGGGCGGATATGTTCGTGCGTGGGATGTAATGGCCATTGCAGAGGAATGGAAGGACGGAATCCTTTACTGTACGCAGAGAAACAGATTTTTTGAAGGCGATGAGCTTGAGGTCATGCTCAAAGGTCAAAAGCCCGAAAAGATTTCGGTTAAAGGGCTTCGCAACGGAGACGGAGAGTTAATTGATAATGCGCCTCATCCGATGATGCCGCTTTCTTTTGAATGTCCTCGTGAAATTCCGGCAGGTTCGTATCTCCGCAAACAAAGAACTGATGAATGATTTTTCAGATGTATTTCCGATGAACGGGAATGCATCTGTTTCTTTTTCAGTATATTCAAATAATGTTAATAAAATAAGGGTTGACCTAAAATGATATTTATTATATAATTCAAAAAAATATTATGGAGTTTTGTGCTCCTTGAAAGGAATAAATATGAACGAATCCATGGAAACCATATCTTTACCGGTTGTTGCTCTCAGGGGTCTTGTGATGTTCCCGGAACAGCTTCTGCATTTTGATGTGGGCAGAGCAAAATCAATTTCCGCGGTGCAGAGAGCATCTTCTCACGGAAATACTGTCTTTCTTGTTTCACAAAAAAGTCTTAATGTTGAAAATCCGTCAGAAGCGGATTTATATCAATTCGGTGTTGTTGCAAAAATTGACCAGGTACTTAAAATTCCCGGTAAAAATCATCTTATCCATATTTCCGTCAGA
Organism: Acutalibacteraceae bacterium; assembly: GCA_045642725.1. Taxonomy (GTDB): domain Bacteria; phylum Bacillota; class Clostridia; order Oscillospirales; family Acutalibacteraceae; genus CAG-177. The sequence continues at coordinate 33,022 of JAZUJJ010000091.1, read as the reverse complement.
GGGATATGCCGTGCAAAGCTTATATCGTTAAAAGATAACGGAAAGTATCTTGAAGGTGAAATTCTTCCTCTTAAATCAAAATCCGTAAAAAGAGGAATGTACGATTATTCCGTTGCCCTTGTCAGAGAAACAAAGGATACCTTTGCTTCCTACTGTGAGGTTGCTCCGAAAATGCCCGATGATATGATTACGGAAATAATGGAAATCAAAGACCCGGGTAAGCTTGCTGATTTCCTTGCCGGAAATATAATGATTGAGTATGAAGACAGACAGAAAATACTCGAAATATTTGACCCCGTTGAAAGACTTGAGGAAATGAATGTTATTCTTGCGGGGGAAAGTTATCTTCTTTCTGTTGAGAATGAAATTTCCGATAAGGTTCAGGAAAGAATAGACAAGAATCAGCGTGAATACTATCTTCAGGAACAGATAAAAACAATTTCCGAGGAGCTTAACGGATTTTCTCAGGAAGATGATATTTATGAATATCGGACTAAAATCGAAAGCATGAACGCTTCCGATGAAGTTAAGCAGAAGCTTCTTAAAGAGGTTGCAAGACTTGAAAAAATGTCTCCCACATCACCTGATGCCGCGGTTTCAAGAAACTATGTTGAAGTTTGTCTTGAACTTCCCTGGGGTATATATAAGCCCGAAAATACCGATGTGAAGAAATCGGCCGCCATTCTCAACAAGGACCATTACGGACTTGAAAAGGTTAAAGAAAGAATTCTTGAATATCTCGCCGTTTCCACCATTTCTCCCGAAATTAAGGGTCAGATAATCTGCCTTGTCGGTCCTCCGGGCGTCGGTAAAACAAGCGTTGCCCGTTCGGTTGCAAGGGCTACCGGAAGAGATTATGTAAGAATTGCTCTCGGCGGCGTAAAAGATGAAGCCGAAATCAGAGGCCACAGAAAAACATATATCGGCTCAATGCCAGGCAGAATTATTGATGCTCTTCATAAGGCAGGTTCTGCCAATCCTCTGATACTTCTTGATGAAGTTGATAAACTTTCATCCGATTATAAGGGTGACCCGACCTCGGCTTTGCTTGAGGTTCTTGACCCGGAGCAGAATTTCGGTTTCACAGACCATTATATTGACTTACCTTTTGATTTGAGCAGAGTTCTTTTTATTACAACAGCAAATGTTCGATCGGATATTCCGGAACCTCTTCAGGACAGAATGGAAATAATTGAACTCGGCAGTTATACCTATGAGGAAAAATTCAATATTGCAAAAAAGCATCTTATTCCGAAGCAGATAAAGCGACACGGACTTACAAATGCCGATTTGCGTATAACAGATAAAGCTTTGAAGCTTATTATTGAGGGTTATACAAGAGAAGCCGGGGTTCGTGTGCTTGAAAGAGAAATTGCTTCTGTTTGCCGCAAGACTGCCGTTAAAAAGGTGAATGGAGAAATCGAAAAGCTTTCCGTAAAGCCCGACGGAGTTGAAGAACTTCTCGGTGCCCGTAAATTTAAGGATGACGATTTCAAGCGTGATGATGAAATAGGTGTTGCCAACGGACTTGCCTGGACAAGTGTCGGCGGTGAAATGCTTGAAATTGAATCTGTTATAATGGACGGAACGGGAAAAATTGAGCTTACCGGTTCTCTCGGCGAAGTTATGCAGGAAAGTGCAAAAACGGCAGTAAGCTTCATTCGCTCCAAAGCAAAAGAGCTTAAGCTGAATAATAAAGAGTTTTATAAAAACGGTGATATTCATATTCATGTTCCCGAGGGCGCAACTCCCAAAGACGGACCTTCCGCAGGCGTTACCATTGCAACATCAGTTCTTTCGGCTCTTACAGGGAAAAAAGTCAGAAACGATGTTGCCATGACGGGAGAAATTACGCTCAGAGGCCGTGTGCTTCCCATAGGCGGACTTAAAGAAAAATCCATGGCTGCTTACAGAGCGGGTATGAAAACCGTTATTATTCCCTACGGTAATGTGGCAGACCTTGATGAAGTTGATGTTAAAGTCAAACAGGCTATTGATTTCAAACCCGTTAAAACTGTTGAACAGGTTTGGAAAACTGCTGTTGTTGATTTTGACGGACAGGCAGGTATGTAATGCGATTTGATAAAATTGAATTTGAAGCTGCTTACGGAACAAGCAAACAGCTTCCCGAAAATAAAATGCCGGAAATAGTTTTTTCAGGGCGTTCCAATGTCGGCAAATCCTCGCTGATGAACAAGGTTTTTAACCGAAAAAATCTTGCGAGAGTAAGCTCCGTTCCGGGGAAAACCATAACCGTAAATTTCTTTAATGGTGATGGGGTTTATTTCGTTGATCTTCCCGGTTACGGATATGCTAAAAGGGATTTTGCCGAAAAGAAACGCTGGGCGGATTTAATGGAAGGCTATTTCCGTTCCGGCAGAAACATCGCTCTGGTTATTCAGCTGATTGATATGCGTCACACTCCTTCGGAAGACGATATGACAATGCTCAATTTTCTTCGTGAATCGGGTATTCCGTTTGTTATTGCATTGACAAAATCCGATAAACTGAATAAGAGTGAAACAGAAAAACGCAGAGCAGAGCTTTCCGAAGAATTATCTGAATATACAGATATAAAAACGGTTGAGTTTTCTTCCGTTACCGGAAAAGGAGCTCAGGAGCTTAAAACTATAATCGAAAACTGTGTTGAATAAAGGATGATGAAAAATGTTTGAGTCAAAATTTGCTGCTCCCGGAGTCAGGGTCGTCAGCGTAAAAACAGACAGATTCAAAACAAATGAAATAGATGTTTCCATGGCGGTCCCTCTTGATGAGAATGCGGCAGCCTATGCTTTACTTATTGCTTTGCTTAAGCGTTCCTGCAAGGCTTATCCCGATTTTACCAAACTTAACGGAAAGCTTGATGAGCTTTACGGTGCAAGTATCGGCTTCGGAATAGGCAAATGCGGTGATGCTCAGGTTTTAAGTCTTTATTGCGAATGTATTGATGATAAATTTTCACTTGACGGCTCGGGTATTGTTTCCGAATGTATCGAGCTTCTTTGCAATATGATTTTTGCTCCGAATGCGAAATTCGGCAGCTTCGGTAATGAAAACCTTGCTCTTGAAAAAAGACTTCTTCAACAAAAAATTCTCGAAGAGCAGGATGACAAAAGAAGCTATGCGTTTGACAAATGCATAGAATGTATGTGTCCCAACGAGCCTTTCGGTAAAAGTGTTTACGGTACATCCGAGGAAGTTGAAAATGTAAAAATGGCTGATGTTTATGCCGCCTGGAAAACCCTTATTTCAAAAGCTGTTTTTCAGATTACGGTTGTGGGCAGTACAGATATAAATGTTATTTCAGAAGCTTTTGAAAAGAACTTTGCCAAAATTCAGAGAGAGCCTTTTGAAATAAAGACAATTTTCTTTAAGAAGGGTGCTCATTTTACGCGCACGGAAGAAAGAGTTCCCGTTAATCAGGGCAAACTTGTTATCGGTTACAGAACGGGAATGGAAAACAGTAACGATAATTTATTTGCCGAAAGAGTAATGGTTGATATTTTCGGCGGAGGAACATATTCTAAGCTTTTCAGCGTTATCCGTGAAAAAATGAGCCTTGCATATTATTGCAATGCAAGATTGATCCGGAGCAAGGGCATTGTAATTGTTCAGAGCGGAATTGATACCGATAAAGAAAAAGCCGTTTCTGCGGGAATAATCAAACAGCTTATTGAAGTGAGAACAGGAAAATTTGATGATGAAATTCTTGCTTCGTCAAAGCGCTCTTTGCGTGAGGGACTTACTCTTACTACACCTTCGGCGATTTGCGGCTGGTATTCAAGACAGATTCTTGAGGAAAGTTTAAGAACGCCCGAAGAAATGATTGACGGAATTGAAAAGGTTACAAAGCAGGAAGTCTGCGATGCTGCCGCAAAGATGTCGATTGATAAAATATTTATGCTTGCCGCTGATGAAACGGAGGAAAGCTCAAATGAAAATTAAAGAATACTACGACGAAAAACTCGGAGAACGCGTTTTTTGCGGAAAACATTCATCCGGACTTGAAATAAGAGTTATGCCGAAAGAGGGATATACCTCTGCTTATGCTCTTTTTGCCGTTAAATACGGGTCTATTGATACGTTTCTTCAACAGCCCGACGGCAGCTTTAAGCCTATTCCCGAAGGAACGGCTCATTTTCTTGAACACAAGCTTTTTGAAAGCGAAGACCTTGATGCGTTTGAACTTTTTGCCAAAACGGGTGCAAGTGCAAATGCTTATACAAGTTTTGAACAAACCGCATATCTTTTCAAAGGCTCGGAAAATATAGAAAAGTCGCTTGAATATCTGCTTGATTTTGTTCAGAATCCTTATTTTACGGCTGAAACCGTGCAGAAGGAGCAGGGAATTATCGGTCAGGAAATCAGAATGTATCAGGATGAACCCGACTGGATGGTTATGTTCAACCTTCTTAAGGCTCTTTATGCAGATAATCCGGTAAGGGTTGATATTGCCGGCACACAGGAGTCTATTGCTCAGATTGATGACAAGCTGCTTTACAGCCTTTATGAAACATTCTATAATCCTTCAAATATGATTCTGAGCATTGTCGGTGCAGTTGACCCCGATAAGATTTTTGCTCAGGTTGAAAACGCTGTTAAAAGAAAGAAGCAGGCTGTTCCCGAAAGAAAGTTTACTGTTGATACTCCCGAATCCGTTTGTAAAAAGACTGAAATGAAGCTTTCTGTCGGTCAGAAGCAATTTCTTCTCGGTTTCAAAGAACAGATTAAAAATCCTGTTCTTAAACTTGAAGATGAAATGGCTACCGACATCATGCTGGAAGCTCTTTTCGGCAAATCATCGGATTTCTTTGCCAAAGCCCTTAATGACGGAATTATCAGTATGGATTTCAGCGCATCCTTATTCAGCGGATACGGTTATTCAGCTGTAATGATCGGCGGTGCTTCGGATTACCCCGAAAAAGCAGCTGAGCTTATTAAAGCGGAAATTGAAAAAGCAAAGAAAAACGGTATTGATTTCGCTGCTTTTGAAAGAGCAAAGAAGAGCTTTTACGGCTCTCTTGTTATGAGCTATAACAGCATTGAAAATCTTTCAAACAGACTTGTAAGTCTTTATTTTTCCGATTTGAAACCTTTTGCAGAAATGGAAGCATTCAAAAAGGTTGATATGAAGCGTGCCGAAAAACGCCTTGCGCTTCTTACGGAAGAAAGCAGTGCGCTTTCAATTATTTCTCCCATTGACTGAGGGTGATATATATGTTTATGCAGGATTCAACACTTGTTTATTTTAACGGACTTGACAAGGCTTTTAAGGTTTCGTCAATTCTTGCCGATTTTTCCGTTTTCGGACATCATTTCACGATTCATTGGTACGGAGCGATTATCGCTTTCGGTTTCTTGCTTGCCGTGCTTCTCGGCGGAAGAATTGCCTATACATGGAAAATGAGCCTTGATAAAATGGTTGATGTTCTGATTTACGGAACACTTGCCGGGATTGTCGGCGCAAGACTGTATTATGTTTTTTCAAAGTGGGATTATTATTCAGAGCATTTATCGTCTATTCCCAAAATCTGGGAAGGCGGTCTTGCAATTTACGGCGGACTTATTGCCGGTATAATCGCAGCATTTTTTGTCTGTAAAATCAGAAAAATGAATTTCTTTAATCTTCTTGACTGTGCAACGATTGCTTTTCTTGTCGGTCAGGGAATCGGCAGATGGGGTAACTTTGCTAACCAGGAGGCTTTCGGTACGAATACCGATTTACCCTGGGGAATGTTCAGCGAAAAAACAAAAGAATATCTTACAACTAATTTTGCCGAAATAACTGCAAGGGGAATAACTGTTGATCCTTCAAAGGCCGTGCATCCCACATTTCTTTATGAGTCTCTCTGGTGCCTTTTGAGCGTGCTTGTTTTGTATCTTTTTTGCCGTAAATTCCGACTTTTCAGCGGTCAGATGGCGCTGTGGTACGGTGTGCTTTACGGAGCTGAAAGAGCTGTTGTTGAGGGACTGAGAACAGACAGCCTTTATATTGCAGATACAACTATAAGAATTTCACAGCTTCTTTCCGGTGTTCTTGCCGTTATATGTCTGATTGCTTTGATAATTCTGACGATTAAGTATAAGAAAAATCCGAAACCGATAGACGGCATTGACTTTTTCCTTGAAGAAGATTTGAAAAAAGAGAAGCAGGTGTAAAAATGGCAATAATTATTGACGGTAAAAAAATCAGAGATCATAATCTTGAAATAATGAAGGCTGAGGTCGCTCAGCTGAATGAAAAAGGTATCTTTCCGTGCCTTTGCGTTATCATTGTCGGTAATGATTCCGCTTCAAGAGTTTATGTAAACAATAAAAAAGCAGCTTGTGAAAAAGTTGGTATAATATCAAGAGAATATGCTCTTCCCGAGGAAACAACAACCGAGGAGCTTCTTTCGCTTATTGATGAGCTCAATAAAGATGAAACGGTGAGCGGTATTCTTTGTCAGATGCCCGTGCCGAAGCATATTGACTCAAAGGCTGTGCTTGAAAGAATAATCCCTTCCAAGGATGTTGACTGTTTTCATCCTTATAATGTCGGAAAACTTGTTCAGGGCGACTCGGTTCTTATGCCCTGTACGCCGATGGGTATGGTTACGATGCTTGATTATATGGGTGTTGAAATCAGCGGAAAACATTGTGTTATAATCGGCAGAAGTGACATTGTGGGAAAGCCCATGGCTCAGCTTATGCTTTCAAGAAACGCAACTGTTACCGTTTGCCATTCAAAAACAAAAGATCTTGCCTCAATAACAAAACAGGCTGATATTCTTGTTTCCGCGGTCGGTAAGGCAAAGTTTGTTACTGCGGATATGATAAAAGACGGAGCTGTCGTTCTTGATGTAGGTATGAACCGTGATGAAAACGGAAAGCTCTGCGGTGATGTTATTTTTGATGATGCCGAAAAAGTTGCATCTATGATTACCCCTGTTCCCGGAGGCGTCGGGCCTATGACGATAACAATGCTTATGAGAAACACTATCACGGCAGAAAAATCTTCAAAAAATATAAAATAATGTTTGACAATCATTTACAGTTATGATATACTCATTCATGCCGCATATTGGGGGCGGGCGTATTATGCCCATTAAACAGTAATGTGCCCTTGAATAGCGAGTCTGAAAAAAGGAATGGTTATCCGTATGTACGCAATTATTGAAACTGGCGGCAAGCAGTACAAAGTAGAAGCCGGCGATGTAGTTTTCGTCGAGAAGCTTGACGCAGAAGAAGAGAGCGAATACACCTTCGATAAGGTTATCGCTGTTGGCACCGATGACGGTATCAAAGTCGGCGCTCCCTATGTTGACGGAGCAAGTGTTGCCGCTAAGGTCGTCAAGAACGGTAAGGGCAAGAAGATCACTGTTATGACCTACAAGCCCAAGAAGAACGAAAAGCGTAAGCTCGGTCACAGACAGCCTTATACCAAGGTTGAAATTTCCGCAATCAACGCATAAGTTTTTCTCAATGACAAAAGTTAAGTTTTTTATCGGTGACAACCGGCTTAACGGTTTTGAAATCAAAGGTCATTCCGGTTTTTCCGAAGAGGGCAGTGATATTGTTTGCGCAGCGGTTTCTTCAGCGGCTTTGATGACGGTTAATACTATAATCGGAGTAATTGAAGATAAAGCCGATGTTGAAAATAATGACGGTTTTCTGAAGCTTTATGTTTCGGAACCTTCAAAATTAACTGCCGATATTCTTGAGGGGCTCAGGTATCACCTTAATGAGATTTCAAAGCAGTATCCTGAAAACATCAGAATTATTTACGGAGGTAGTAAGAATGCTTAAGATTAATCTTCAGCTTTTCGCTCATAAAAAAGGTATGGGTTCAACCCGTAACGGCCGTGATTCCGAATCAAAGAGACTCGGTGCAAAAAGAGCTGACGGTCAGTTTGTTCTTGCAGGTAATATCCTCGTTAAGCAGAGAGGAACAAAAATTCATCCCGGTAACAATGTAGGTATCGGTTCTGATGATACTCTCTTTGCTCTTATCGACGGTACTGTAAAGTTTGAGCGTATGGGCAAGGACCGCAAAAAGGTCAGCGTTTACGCAGTTGAGCAGTAATTTCTGCTTTTAATTGAAAACTCACCCCCCAACGGAGCCTATGGCTTTCCATTTGGGGGTTTAGTTTTATTATTAAATTTACTGAACGGAGAAATATATAATGGAAAATAATAAGAAAAAAGAGCTTGTCAGAACACTTAAATATGCCTGTTTTGCCGCATCTGCCGGAGTTATTCAGCTTGGTTCAACCTTTCTTCTCAATAATTTTGTGATTAAGGGTAAAGAAAATTATTTTATATGTTATCTGATAGGTCTTATTCTTTCCGTTATCTGGAATTTTACCCTTAACAGAAAATATACCTTCCAGTCTGCAAATAATATTCCCGTTGCAATGCTTAAGGTTGCAGCTTATTATCTTGTATTTACTCCTCTTTCAACATGGTGGGTCAATAAGCTTGTCGCCGCTTCTTTCTGGGGAGCAACAAACGAAAAGCTTGTTGAGGTTATCGTACAGGGCGGAACAATGATTGTTAATTTTGTTACCGAATTCCTTTTCCAAAGATTCTTTGTTTTCGGTAAGAGTATAGATACCAACGAAAACGCAAAGAAAAAGCAGAAAGAACAATAATTATAAATTAAAGAGAGAGGATTTTCTGACATGCTCCGTGAAGATCATCTCTCATTTTTTTAACCGGGAACCGTATCGACAGTACCGTCTTTAACGATTACAACTGTTGCGTTTTTGCCTGAACCTTTTTGCTTGAATACTCTGTCTCTGCCGGGGTCAAACATGGGACAATCGTTTGTTGCGCCTCTTGATTTCAACGTTAACTTGGCAAAGAAGGGAAGCATAGTCCAGGGGAACATATATTTACCGCCTGCTGCATTCCACGCAGAGCGTGCAAACCAACAGCAATTTACAAACATGGGGTCCCACCAGTTGCTGCTGAGAATTTTTTTGCTGACCTGAGCGGCCTGCGCTTCGTTCATTTCTGTTTTGAGCTGATGACATTCTTTCATTTGCTCGGGATATTTGTTTGCACAGTATGCTTCAACATTATAATAAATACCGAAACCGTCGCTTCTTGTCAAACCGAAGCAGCCGACGGAAACGCCTTCACCTGGAGGGCAGGTATAACAGCCAACCTGAAGGTCACGGGGTGATACATTCTCAATGTAAATCCAGATATGACCGAGTGATGGAAAGCCTGAGGCATTTGAACAAAGGAAAAAGTCTGCTACATGATTGGGGTCATATACGGGTTCCGGTTCTTCCGGTTCCTCAGGTGTTTCGGGCTCCTGAGTGCCTTCGTTATTATCGTCTGTTATTTCATTGATTGTCGGCGGATTTTCATTATCCTGCGTAATTTGTTCTTCTGCAAATGACGGAATAACTGTAACTGAAAAAATCAATAAAACAGATAATAAAAAACAAAATATTTTTTTCATTTACATTTTCCTCCAGATTTTTTCATCATTATATATTATTTATAACCAAAATTCAATATAGAAATTAAATTTGTTTTTACAAATTGTAAAATTATTAAATTCTATTGACATTTTATAAAATAAATTGTAAAATCATAGCGAATCAGATAACCTCGTTAGAGGGGAGTAGCCTTAAATCTGTAGAGTCAACATCCGTCGGTTTCCGGCTGGCTTGCAGAGCATAAAAGTGTTGGCAAGACCTTTAACATAGCCGCTGGCTGTGTTAGAGGTTTTTTTATTCAAATTATTCAGAAAGAGTTGATCAGATGAAGCATTATCTTGAAGAATCCGAAGCTGTCTTAAACGAACTTAAGACTTCGGAAAATGGTCTTTCTTCGGCCGAAGCTGAAAAAAGACTTGCAGAAAACGGAAAAAACAAATTAAAAGAAGCCGAAAAGGTAAGCCTTTTCAAAAAGTTTATTAATTCTCTTGCCGACCCCATGGTAATAATGCTTATTGTTGCCGCAGCAATTCAGGCGGGTGTTTCCGTCTTTGAAATGGTAAAAGAGGGTCAGGGTTTCCAGATTTCAAAATTTGCCGACGTGCTTGTTATCCTTGTTGTTGTTATAATCAACACGGTAATGAGTCTTGTCCAGGAAAGCAAATCCGAGGCTGCAATGGCCGCCCTTATGGAAATGACAGCCGCAACCAGTCATGTTCTTCGTGACGGTCAGGTTATAACCATAAAGAGTGAAGATATTGTTGTCGGTGATGTTCTTGTTTTTGAAGCTGGCGATGCAGTTCCTGCCGATTGCCGTATTCTTGAATCTTATTCACTAAAAGCCGAAGAAGCAGCTTTAACCGGTGAATCAGTTCCCGTTACTAAAATTGTTGATGTCCTTATGTGTAAAGACAGCAACGGTGATATAGGCCTCGGTGACAGAAAAAATATGATTTACAGCGGCTCAACAATCGTTTACGGTCGTGGTAAAGCAGTTGTTACCGCTGTCGGTATGGATACCGAAATGGGCAAAATTGCCGATGCTCTTTCTCAGGCTGAGCAGGAGCAGACTCCTCTTCAGAAGAAGATGGGCGAGCTTTCTCATTTCCTTACAAAGCTTGTTATCGCCATCAGTGTAATTGTATTTATTGTCGGCCTTGTTGAAGACCTTGTTCTTAATAAAGGCAACGGAATAACCTTCTCTCTTATAGGAAATTCCGCCCTTAATACATTTATTTCTGCTATTGCCCTTGCTGTTGCTGCAATTCCCGAAGGACTTCCCGCAGTTGTTACCATTATTCTTTCAATCGGCGTAACGGCTATGTCAAAAAGACAGGCTCTCATCAGAAAGCTTACTGCCGTTGAAACTCTCGGATGTACTCAGATTATTTGTTCTGATAAAACAGGCACCCTTACTCAGAACAAGATGACTGTTGTTGACCATTACGGCGATAATGAAAATCTTATCGCTACCGCTATGGCTCTTTGCTGTGATGCACAGGTCGATGCAGACGGTAATGTTACGGGTGAGCCTACCGAAGCTGCTCTTGTAGCTTATGCTTATAAGCTTTCTCTTAACAAAAATGATCTTGTTGCCGCAAATCCCAGAGTAGGTGAAGCACCTTTTGATTCCGGCAGAAAGATGATGTCAACCGTTCACAATACGGCAGACGGCATTGTTCAGTACACAAAAGGCGCTCCCGATGTTGTTCTTAATAAATGTAAATACGCTCTTATCAACGGCACAATCGTTGACTTTACAGATGAAATTAAAGCAAATATCGTTACCGATAATAAGAGAATGGCTGACAAGGCACTCCGTGTTCTTGCCATTGCTCTTCGTAAATATGATGCAGTTCCTTCATCTTTTGAACCTGATGATCTTGAAAAAGAGCTTGTTTTTGTCGGCCTTACCGGAATGATTGACCCGGTTCGTCCCGAGGTTAAGGATGCAATCAGCGAATGCCGTGAGGCAGGTATCCGTCCCGTTATGATTACCGGAGACCATAAGGATACAGCTGTTGCTATCGGTAAAGAGCTTGGTATAATTTCCGATGCTTCCCAGGCAATCCTCGGCGCAGATCTTGATAAGTTTACCGACGATGAACTTATTGAAGAGGTTACAAAGTATTCTGTTTATGCCAGAGTTCAGCCCGAACATAAAACAAGAATTGTTAAGGCATGGAAGGCCCGCGGCATGGTTACTGCCATGACAGGAGACGGTGTTAACGATGCACCTTCAATCAAAGCTTCCGATATCGGTATCGGTATGGGCATCACCGGAACGGATGTTACAAAAGGTGTTGCCGATATGGTTCTTGCCGATGATAACTTTGCCACAATTGTTAATGCTGTTGAAGAAGGCAGAAAGATTTATGATAATGTCTGCAAGGTTCTTCAGTTCCAGCTTTCGACAAACCTTTCCGAAGTTATTATAATGTTCTTTGCGGCAATTCTCCATTTTAATCTTCTTGACGCGGTTCATCTTCTTTGGATAAATATGGTTACCGACTCACTTCCCGGTCTTGCCCTTGGTATGGAAAAAGCAGAAGGCAACCTTATGAAGAGAAAGCCGAGAAGCAGTTCAGACGGTATTTTCTCTCACGGTGCAGGCGGAGATATGGTCTGGCAGGGAATTTATCTTGCAATAATTGAAATTGCAGCTTATGTAATCGGTTTCCGTCTTGATGCCGGTAATTTCTCAGGCCTCTTCTTTGCAAAAGAAACAGCTGTTGATTCACTTATTCTTGCAAGAGTAAACGCTATGACCATGGCATTCCTTGTTGTAAACTTTGCTGAAATGATGTGTGCAATCAATATGCGTTCACGTTCAGGTTCAATTCTTTCAAAGCACATGTTTAAGAATATGAACTGGTGGCTTTTCGGAGCGTTTATTGTTACAACCGCACTTTCACTTGCAGCTATTTATACACCGCTCAATAAAGTATTCCTTAACCCCGACGGACTCAGCGCAGCAGCTATGGCAAATTATTCACCCGTTTGCTTCCAGTGGACCGGAGAAGGATTTGACCTTCGCGAGCTAATAATTTCAATTGCTTTGGCTCTTTCGACAATTCCTGCTTTTGAAATCGGTAAAGCAATACGCAGAGCTTCTCTGGCAAAGAAAGAGAAATAAAAAACTTAAGCAGATGTATTTGAGCGTTTTGCTTCAAATGCATCTGCTTTCTGAAATTTATACTTGATTTTTTGATTTATCTCGGTTATAATACATAAGAATTTTGCCGGTGTGATGGAATTGGCAGACGTGACGGACTCAAAATCCGTTGGGCTAATAACCCGTGCGGGTTCGACCCCCGCCACCGGCACCATAAAATCTCTTTTATCCCTGTGATAGAAGAGATTTTTTATTTTGTATAATCAAGCCGATAATAAATGCGGCAATTACTCCGAAGGAAATATTTGTAAGCAGTGTAATTGCTGTTACAAAGATAAAGAGTAAAATAGTTAAAGGCTTTTTGAAAAGATTTACGGCTGCGCGCCAGTTAACGCTTTGCCACGCACCTACAATTAAAACAACGGCACAGGAAGCAAGCGGGAGCCTTTCATAACCTTTTGTAATGAGGAAAAATATCGCACAGAGAACTGCCGCAATGAGACCTTCAACAAATTTCGCTGCTTTAGAGTTTACTTTTCCCGGAACTGCGTAACCGAATAAGTATGATGAAACCGTAAATGCCGCTCCGTTTGTCAGAGCATCTTTTTTATTTCCTGTTTTGCCTGCCGCATATATGTTTATCATTGCCATTCCGATTGAAGCGAAAATGCAGAGTATGATAAGCAAAGGTACGGATACGGATGAGGGAACGGAAAAGTCTGTAAATGAAGCGGGATTTTTTAAGAGCGGTTTACTGATAAGTTTAATCGGAGAAATAAAATCTTTCGGAATTAAAAAAAGATTAAGAATAAATGTTACAAACAGAGCAACAAAGGGAGCTGAAACAATTTTTGCCGTCTTTTTGAACTTTCTCGGGTAAGTAATCATTATAACCATGACTATTGTTCCGTAAAGAATTCCGCGCCAGTTCGGATGAAATCCCAAAGAAACATAGCTTTTAATCATCTGAATTACGGTGTATCCTGCTGCGCCTATTCCGAAGTAATCGGTTGTTATGAGAGTTGTTACCGTCAATGCAGTACCAATTGAAATAAGTCCTTCAAAATTTTCGTTTTCAGTCAATTTTAATTTCAGCAATGAGAAAACAATTGTTATGATTCCCGCAAGAATCGCAGTGCAAATTGCGATATTGATTCCGAATTCACCCGAAATCCTGAGCATAACCAGAAAATTGATTAATATAGGAAGAAAACTGTCTTTGTTTGTGAACGAGATAATTATGCAGGCAAAACAGCAGGTCAGAATTAACGAAAATGTTCCGAACGGGCTGCACGCACCAATGCTGAAAAGTATAGCCGAAAGTGCGGTGAATTTATATATTATATTTTCAGCGGTTATTTTTATATCTTTTTTTGTCAAAATATGTCACCCTATAAATTTAATGTTTTTATTTTACCTTATTCATCAAATCAGTACAAGCATTTTTTGAAAAAAACTGTGGTAAAAATATATATAATGTGATAAAATAAATCAAAAAATTTTTTGGAGCGCATATGAAAAGCGGAAAAATAAAAAAAATAGCTACATGGATTGTTGTACCTCTTATGGCTTCAATCTTTGTTCTGGATATAATTACCGTTATTATAGGTAATAAGTATGCCTTAAAATATATGCCTGATGATGAAAGCTTTACAAGTGATGATTCATCTGACAGAATTCATTTTCTGAATACAGCCAATTCCGATTGTATTTTGCTTGAAAGCAACGGCCGTTTCGCGCTTGTTGATTCGGGTGAGGGGAATAATAATCCTCGCAGAAAAACCGCTTATAACGGCTTTGAAGAGGAAGTAATTCAATATCTGAATAAAGTCTGTGCAGATGAAAACGGAGAAATCTATCTTGATTTTATTATCGGCTCGCATTATCATTATGACCACATCGGAAGCTTTCATACTATAATTATTCAGGACAATATAAAAATCGGGAAAGCTTATTTCAAAGAGTATAATTATCTTATGGACAAGCCCTACGAATACACACGCTGGGGATTACCGGAGTTTTATAAACAAATCAAAGAGGATCTTGAAGCAAAAAATGTTCCTCTTATAAATAAAATTCCAAATGAAATTCGCTTTTATGATTTTGACTTAAAGCTGTATAATACAGGCTATTACCCCGATCTTTACGGTAAGGGTGAAAATGCCTCAAGCATCGGTATAAAGGTCGTAAAAGGCAAAAAATCAGCTTTTCTTGCAGGAGATATAACAAGACCTTCCGGCGTTGAAGATAAGGTCGGGGAAGATGTAGGTCATGTTGATTTGCTGAAAATAGGTCATCACGGCTATTACGGTTCTTCATCCATGAAATTCCTTTCTCAGCTTACACCTGAAATTGCCATAGTAACAAATCAGCAGGGAAAGGTTTATCCGAATGTTAAATGGAATCTTACAATGTATGCAAAGGTTCCTATTTACGGCACTTATGATTATAACGGAATTATTGCCGATTTTACCGACGGCAGAGAAATAAAATTAACGGGTAATATTCAAAACTATGCTTGATAACTGTTACGGTAAACTGAATAAGAATTTGCTGACAAAGGGCGATTTCAACGCCGTGATTTCAAAAAACGGTTGTTTAACCATATCACAGCTACTGATTTTATCTGGTAAATTTGCATCAAAGCTATATTCATACGGGATTAAACCCGGTGATACAGTTGCCGTTTTGCTGCCGAATTCAGCAGATTTTATCGTTACATTTTACGGCCTTGATTTACTCGGTACCGAAAATATAATTATTCCGTATAATGAGAGTTTAACTCAGATAAATAAAATTATCGAATCAAATAACTGTAAGCTTGTTATTACAGATGATGATTTTTCAAAAATACTTAAATGTGATTGTGTTGATATTAACGGGTTTTCGTTTGACGATTCGGAAGTTTTTAAGCCTATTGAAACGGGAAGATTTTTTCTTTCCGGCGGCGGAACAACAGGGGAGAGAAAAACATCCGTTTTGCCGTCATGCTGTTTCAACCGATTAAGTGAAAATCTTTCGTTTGTTCTTGACGGAGCAAAATACGGCAGCGAAGCTTATATTGCCGCTTTGCCTTTTTCGCATGTTTTCGGCTTAGCCGTCGGCTTGCATTTCATGCTCTGTAATGGATTTACGGTTATTGTTCCCGAAAAATTTTCTCCCGAAGGTTATGCTTTATTGACCAAAAAATATAAGGCTTCTTTTGCAGCCGGTGTTCCGGATTTATACAGAAAAGTTATCGGCAGCCCGAATTTTGATTTTTCGGTATTTAGTTCTCTTAAATATGTGTTTTGCGGCGGTGATTTTTGCCCCGGAAACTTGGCTGACAGAATGAACGAAAACCTGAAAAAATCGGGGTCCAATGCTGTATTTTATGTTGGCTATGGCTTGACGGAAGCTGCATCCGTTTGTGCCGTTAATTCAAAAAGGTGTTATAAATCCGGCTCCGTAGGTAAACCTATTGATAATACCGATATTAAAATAACAGATGATGTTAACGGTGTCGGTGAAATCTGCGTAAAATCCGAAGCTGTTTTTTCGGGGTATTCAGATAGTTCAACGCCTTTTACAAATGACGGGTATCTTAAAACGGGTGATGTAGGTTATATCGATAAAGACAGATATTTATATATTGTCGGCAGAAACAAGAGAATTGCGGTTATTTCGGGCTATAATGTTTATCTTTCACAGGTTGAAGAAAGTGTAACTCAGATTGATTCGGTTGATGAAGCCTGTGCCGTTGCCTATACCGATGATAAAAAAACAAAGCTAGCCGTTTTTGTTTCTGTCAATGATAATGTTTCGGAAACTCAAATTAAAGATGCCCTTACAGGTCAATTATCCGGCTATTGTATGCCGTCAAAAATAATTATAATGAATTTTTTGCCGCATAATATAAACGGCAAGATTGATTACAATAAATTAAACTTAATGATAGGAGATTATTTATGAGCAATCAGACGAGAAAACCAGGTTCCGGTGACATTGTTGCAAAAATGAAAACAACAATGGGTGACATCAGCATACTTCTGTTTCCGGAAGCTGCACCCAAAGCTGTTGAAAATTTTACCGAGTTATCCAGACAAGGATATTATGACGGCATTATTTTTCACAGAGTTATTAAGGATTTTATGATTCAGGGCGGTGATCCCACAGGCACTGGCATGGGCGGAAAAAGTGTTTGGGGCAAACCCTTTAATGATGAATTTCATCCAGATTTTCACAACATCAGAGGGGCTCTTTCAATGGCAAATTCCGGCCCGTCAACAAACGGAAGCCAGTTTTTTATTGTTCAGCTCGGTACCTGTGACCCCGGCTTTATTCAGCAAATGGAACAAATGCCCGATTCTTTTCCACCTGAAACCGTTAAGGATTATATGAATCTCGGCGGTACACCGTGGCTTGATTTCAGACATACTGTTTTTGGTCAGGTTTATGACGGAATGGATGTTGTTGATGCAATTGCCAATGTAAAAGTCGGTGATGCGGATAAGCCCGTTGAAACCGTTTCGATTATCGGCATTGATATTTCGACAGTTGAATAAAGAATTCGGCTCCCATCGCAATTTATGCGGTGAGAGCCGTTATTATTTTGATTTATTATTTTTCTTCTTTTGCTACAATCTTGTTGTGGATTGCGTCAAGAGCAATGCTTACTCCGAAGAATACACCTGAAAGAACTATAACAACGGCAACAATAAGCAGAATACCGATTGTTGAATCATAAGGCTTATCCTTGAAGAGCATACCGAAAAGCTGATGACTGCTGAGGAAAGGATAGGGATAGAATCCGTCATCATATCCGAGTACAAGACAAACTATAAAATAGCAAATCGGGAAAATAAGGTTTGCAAGAGAATATTTAACCTTGTCAAGCTTTTTGTATTCAACAGGCTTGAACCAGAATGCCGTAAATACTATGGGAGTGATAACATGGTTCCAGAAGTTTACGATTGTTGTGAACCACATGGCACCGGTGGACTGCATTACTCCGTTGGGGTCGGGAATTTCTGAGGGGAATTTTCCGCCGCCAAAGGGAAGAAGAACTGCACAGTAAATGATACCGGTAATAAGAATATTAAGTGTAACGCTTCCTCTGAGACCTTCGTTGTGTGTGAAATCATAGATTTCTTTGCAGCCGAAAATACCGACGGCGAAAAGAATAAGATAAAGGTCAACAAAGATGTTGGAAAGATTTGTGAACATTCTCAAAAATGCTGCACCGCTTACATCGTTTGTAAGAATCTGATTTTCTTTGAGATATTCCATAATCCAGGGTTTATCTGCCGGGTTAAGAATTCTGCTGTAGCTTCCCATGTGATGAAGCATGATGAGGATGCCGAGAATGCCGAAAACAAGGCAGCAAACCGCAAAGCCTTTGCTTTCAATGAATGATTTTTTCTTTGCCATTTTTTACACTCCTTAAACGTTAAATCTGAAAAGAACGACATCGCCGTCTTTCATTACATATTCTTTGCCTTCGCTTCTGATAAGACCTTTTTCTTTTGCGGCTGTCATTGAGCCGAGAGCGATAAGATCTTCATAAGCGATGACTTCGGCTCTGATAAAGCCTCTTTCAAAGTCGCTGTGGATTTTGCCGGCAGCCTGAGGTGCCTTTGTTCCTTTGGTGATTGTCCATGCTCTTACTTCGGGCTGACCAGCTGTAAGATATGAAATCAAGCCAAGAAGCGAATAACTCTTTTTGACAAGAAGGTCAAGACCTCCGCTTTCGACTCCGAGCTCGGAAAGGAACATTTCCTTTTCGTCTTTATCAAGAGATGCAATTTCAGCTTCAAGCTCTGCACAAATGGGCAGAACTTCACTTCCTTCGGCTTCGGCAATGTCACAGACTTTTTTATATCCGGGATTATTGTCGATTCCGTTGCTGAAATCTTCCTCGCTCATATTGCAGGCGTAAATTACGGGCTTTGCTGTAAGAAGAGCAATATCGGAAAGCCATGCTTTTTCATTTTCGTCGCATTCAATATTTCTTGCGGGAATATTGTCTTCAAGCGCCGAATAAAGTCGTTTGAGAAAATCAAGCTCGGCGGCAAGCGTTTTGTCACCCTTCATTGCTTTGGTAACTCTGTCAATTCTTCTTTCAACCATTTCCATATCTGAAAAAATCAGCTCTAGATTGATTGTTTCTATATCTCTTGCGGGGTCGATTGAAGCATCAACATGAATGATATCATCATTTTCAAAGCAGCGCACAACATGAATTATTGCATCTACTTCTCTGATATGAGAGAGGAATTTGTTGCCGAGGCCTTCGCCCTTTGATGCACCTCTTACAAGGCCTGCAATATCAACAAATTCAATAAATGCGGGAGTGATTTTTACCGGATTATAAAGCTCGGCTAATTTATCAAGCCTTTCATCCGGCACGGATACAACGCCTACATTGGGTTCTATTGTACAGAAAGCATAATTTGCACTTTGAGCCCCTGCATTTGTTATGGCGTTGAACAATGTACTTTTTCCAACATTCGGTAATCCTACGATGCCGAGTTTCAAACTATCATATCCTTTCGGAAGACTTTTCGTTGATTATATTATAATTAAACATAAAATTCAATATTATTTTACAAAAATGTTTACAAATATAAAGTATTTGTAGTATTATATATTCTGAGGTCGATTAGCTATGAATGAAAGCCAGTTTTTACGCTCGGAAATGGTTCTCGGAAATGAGAGCACAAACATCTTAAAAAACAGCAAGGTTATTGTATTCGGACTCGGCGGTGTCGGTTCCTATGTAGCCGAGGCTCTCGCAAGAGCAGGCGTCGGAAATATTACAATAGTTGACAGCGATACGGTTTCGGAATCAAATATCAACAGACAGCTTTGTGCTTTGCATTCCTCGGTAGGAAAAAATAAAACAGACGTCGTATGCGAAAGAATGCTTGATATATTTCCCGAATGTAATGTTTTGAAAATCAATAAATTTTATTTACCGGAAAATGCCGATGAATTTAATCTCACTTCTTATGACTATATTGCGGATTGCATTGATACGGTAAGCTCAAAAATCGACCTTGCGGTCAGAGCGCAGGAAAATAATATTCCGATTATTTCATGCATGGGTACGGGCAATAAGCTTGATCCCACAAGATTTTTAATTTCAGATATTTACAAAACATCTGTTTGCCCGCTTTGCAGAGTGATGAGATATGAGCTGAAAAAGCGCGGGGTAAAAAAGCTGAATGTGCTTTGGTCTGATGAACCTCCCGTCAAATCAACCGTTAAATACGGTGATAAAAATGCACCCGGAAGCGTTTCTTTTGTTCCGGGAGTTGCCGGATTGATAATTGCCGGTGAAATCATTAAAGATTTATGTAAAGGCTGATTTTATGAAAAGAATTATTGCTTTATTTCTTGCCGCTGTTCTGATACTTTTCTCTTTTTGCGGCTGTGAAAACATTAAAGATATTATTGACGGCAATGACGGAGAAGAATCAACGGAAACTGTTGATTCCGAAAAAATATTAAAGCTTGCTTTTTCAAAAAACGATTCTCTTAATCCTTTTGAAACAGAAACTCTTATTAATTCACAGATAATCAATCTTGTCAATGACGGTCTTTTTAAGTGTGATAATACATATTATCCTCAGCCCTCACTTGCTCAATCCGGTGCAGTAAGCGGAAATAAAATCAGCGTAACACTCGGTGATAATAAATTCAGTGACGGCTCTGCCGTGACCGTGAATGATGTTCTCTATTCATTTAATCTTGCAAAATCTTCTCCCATATACAGTGCAAGACTTGAAAATATTTCCGAAATGACCGTTTCATCGGCTCAGATGATTATGTTTGAGATGGCTTCGCCCGATCCGTATGCACTCAGCTGTCTTGATTTCCCGATAATCAAAGCAAATTCCGATGCCGAGGAATACCCCGTAAGTGCCGGAAGATATGTTATCAAAAAGCATTATGAAAATATTTATCTTGTGGTAAATACATATAAATCTTCTTTTAATCCGGAAATAAAGACCATTATTCTTGAATCCGTTCATGACAGCGAATCAGTCGGAAACAGTCTTGTTATCGGTAATAACGGTTTTTACTATGATGACCTCAGTAAAGGCTCATATAACCGTCTTAATGCCAAATCCGTGGATATGGGCATAAATAATATGGTTTATCTCGGATTCAACAGCTATACATCATTTTTTCAGAGTGAGCTTGTCAGACAGGCGGTAAGCTGCTGCATTGACAGAAGCTTTATTGTTTCTTCTTCTTTTTGCTGTCATGCAAGAGAAACTGCTCTTCCGTTTAATCCTGATTGGTACTCTCTTGAAAACATAAATGCAAATGTTGCCAAAGATAAAGACAGAGCAGATCATCTGATTATCGAATCCGAAATTCAGCCGAAGAACGGTGAAGTTGTTATTCTTTATAACAGCGAAAATGATTTTAAGGCTGCTACGGCGGAATATATTAAATCCTGCCTTGAAGAAATAGGATTTTTAGTCAGACTCAGAGGGGAAACCGCAGAGGACTTCCTTATTGATTTCAAAGCGGGCAGATACGATATTTTTATCGGCGAAATGAAGCTGATGCCCAATATGGATCTTTCATATTTCTTTGATGAAGAATCAAGCGATAATGAATCGGCTGCGCGTTATTATTCAATGCTCAAAGGAAATTGCGGACTTATGGATTTCATAAATACCTTTAATGACGAAATGCCTTTTGTCCCTCTCTGCTTCAGAAACGCTGTTGTTTCATACACAAAATCCATGGACGGCGATTTTGCGGCTTGTGACAGTGATGTTTTCTGTGATATTGATACTTGGAGCCTTAAATAATGGATATTTACAGCGATATAGGTACCTTAAAGGGTGTAGGCCTTAAGGTTAAGGAACAACTGAATAACCTTGGTATCTTTTCCGTTTATGACCTTTTGAATTATTTTCCCAGGGTTTATGAAGATTGGCGCAGTATTTATACAATCAAAAGTGCGCCTCTTAATCAGAATGTATGTATCAGAGCTTATGTAGGGTCTGTTGTAAGAGAACATTATGTCCGAAAAGGGATGACGACCTACCGTCTTGATGCAACTGACGGCGAAAGTGTAATGGAGCTGGTTTATTTTAACAATAAATATGCCCCGAAAGCTCTGGAAAACGGAAAAGAATATTTGTTTTTCGGTAAGCTTACTTCTTTTGGCGGTCATTATAAATCAATGAATTCCCCCCGTGCCGTTCCTGTTGATGAAAACAGCACGGATATGCGTCCCGTTTACGGTCAATCCGGTATTCTCACAACAAATCGCTTGGAAAAACTGATAAAAAATGCTTTTGAAAATGTAACGGATATAGTTGACTGCATTCCCGAAAAAATCCGTAATGATTATTGTCTTATGGGTTATCGCAAAGCGCTTTATAATATTCATTTTCCCGAAAATGCAGATATGCTCAGTGAAGCCAAAAGAAGAATCGGTTTTGAAGAAATGCTGATTCTGCAGCTTGGTCTTTCAAGAATTAAGATAAAAAACCGGAAATCAACATCTGTAATTATTGAAAATAACTACGCAGAAGAATTTTATGATTTGATTCCGTTTAAGCTTACGGGTGCACAGAAGCGTGCAATAAACGATTGCATCTTTGATATGAGTCGTGGCATTCCCATGAACAGACTGCTTCAGGGCGATGTCGGATCCGGCAAAACTGCTGTTGCCGCCGCAATAATCTATAATTGCATCCGAAACGGTTATCAGGCAACTTTAATGGCACCGACTGAAGTGCTGGCACAGCAGCATTATAAAACCTTCTGCAGATTTTTTGAAAATACAGATATAAAAGTCGGAATTCTTACCGGTTCACTTACTCCGAAAAATAAAACGATAGTCAAGCAAAGTCTTGCTGCAGGAGAAATAAATCTTCTTATCGGAACTCATGCTTTGATTCAGAATGATGTTGTTTTTCAGAATCTCGGACTTTCAATTACGGATGAGCAACACAGATTTGGCGTTGAACAAAGAGGTAAGCTTTCAGAGAAAGGCAAAAATCCGCATACGCTTGTTATGTCCGCAACACCGATTCCTCGCACTTTGTCGTTGATTATTTACGGTGATCTTGATATAAGTATTCTTGATGAAATGCCCGTCGGCAGACAAAAAACCGAAACTTATTTGATTGATTCCGAAAAAAAGGAAAGAGCCTACGGATATGTAAAAAAACATATTCTTGAAGGCCACCAGGGCTATATTATTTGTCCGCTTATTGAGGATGATGAAAACGCTGAAAATGTGACATCAGCATCGGTTCAGGTTTATAAAGAGCTCAGAGATGGCTATTTCAAAGGCTTTAACGTCGGGCTTCTTCACGGTAAAATGAAAAGTGCTGAGAAGAATGAGGTTATGTCCGATTTTGCATCTGGCAAAATTGATTTACTTGTTTCAACGACTGTTGTCGAAGTCGGCGTGGATGTTCCCAATGCAGTTATTATGATAATTGAGAATGCCGAACAATTCGGCCTTTCTCAGCTTCATCAGTTGAGAGGAAGAATAGGCAGGGGAGATGTAAAATCCACTTGTATTCTGATTTCCGCTAAAACCGAAAATCAGAATGCAGAGCGTTTGAAAATTCTGACTTCAACTACTGACGGATTTAAAATTGCCGATGAGGATTTAAGATTGAGAGGCCCCGGGGATTTTCTCGGGTCGAGGCAGCACGGTTTACCTGCTCTTAAATCGGCAGGTTTGATTAACAGCCCTGAAATTATCCGCGAAACACATATACTTGTAGAAAAAATGCTTGCAATTGACCCAATGCTTTCGGGAGAAGAATATGACGAACTGAAGCGAAGAGTCAATAAAATGTTTTCAAAAAAAGTTGTTTTGAACTGAGGTATTCTATATGAAAATTTCAGAAATACTTAATAACGGTAAGCTTTCCGTTTCTTTTGAGGTTTTTCCTCCCAAAACGGATATGGCATTTGCTTCCGTAAAAAGTGCCGTATCGGAAATTGCATCATTAAAGCCTTCTTTTATGAGCGTTACTTACGGTGCAGGAGGCGGAACAAGTAAATATACTCTTGATATAGCCAAAGAAATCAAAGAGAAATTTGATGTTCCTTCCCTTGCTCATCTTACCTGCGTTTCTTCCTCGAAGGAAACAGTCAAGGCAAGAATTGAGGATATAAAAAATGCAGGCATTGAAAACGTGCTTGCTTTACGCGGAGATATTCCTGCCGATATGCTTGACAAAGACAGAACCGACTGGGATTTTCATCATGCAACCGAGCTTATAAATGAGCTTAAAGCAAGCGGATGTGATTTTTGTATCGGCGGAGCCTGTTATCCCGAAGTTCATCCCGAAAGCCTTAATAAAGCCGATGATATTGCTCATCTTAAAGAAAAGGCAGATGCAGGCTGTGAATTTTTCACAACTCAGATGTTCTTTGATAATAATTTACTTTACAATTTTCTTTACAGAATCAGAGAGGCAGGGGTCAATGTTCCCGTTGTTGCGGGAATAATGCCGATTACCAACGCGAAACAAGTTGACCGAGCAATTAAGCTGTCGGGTTCTTTTATGCCTCAGCGCTTCAAAAGTCTTGTTGATAAATTCGGTGATGACCCCAAGGCAATGATGCAGGCGGGAATTGCTTATGCAACAGACCAGATTATTGACCTTTATGCAAATAATATTACAAATGTTCATGTTTATTCCATGAATAAGCCTGAAGTAGCAAGAAAAATCATGGATAATCTTTCCGATATAATCGGCAAGTAATTTTCGGAGATATATATGAATTTCAGAGAATTTCTTAAAAACAATATTGTTGTTCTTGATGGCGGAACCGGCTCACTTTTGCAGGCAAAAGGTTTGCCGGTAGGTAAAAGACCTGAGGTTTGGAATTATGAAAATCCTCAGGCTTTGATTGATATTCATAAGTCATATTATGATGCAGGAAGCAATGTTGTCAACACTAACACATTCGGTGCAAATTGCCTTAATTTTGATGACGCTGAACTTGAAAAAATTGTTTCATCTGCCATATATAATGTAAAAAAAGCCGCTGAGCTTTCATCAAGTAAAAAAGAGAAATTTGTATCATTTGATATCGGGCCTACGGGTAAACTCTTAAAACCTTATGGTGACCTTGATTTTGAAGACGCTGTTTCTGTTTTTGCGCAGGTTGCAAAGCTTGCCGAAAAATACGGTGCCGATCTCATATCCATTGAAACTATGAATGACGGATATGAAACGAAAGCTGCTTTGCTCGCTGCCAAAGAAAATACATCTTTACCCGTTATTGTTACAAATGCTTATAATGATGATGAAAATCTTTTGACAGGAGCTTCACCGGAAGCAATGACGGCAATGCTTGAGGGTCTCGGTGCAGATGCGATTGGTCTTAACTGCTCTTTCGGCCCCGACAAGCTTATGGGCGTAATCAAAAGAATTCTTGAAGTTGCTTCCGTTCCTGTTGTTTTTAAGCCGAATGCAGGCATTCCCCGTTCAGAAAACGGTGTAACCGTATTTGATATTACGGCGGATCATTTTGCTTCTCTTGTTGCTTCGTCGGTTGATTTGGGAGTAAATATTGTCGGCGGATGCTGCGGCACAACTCCCGAATACATCAAAAAAGTTTGTGACTTAGTTAAAGACAAAACTTATAATAAAATAACTGATAAAGATTTAACTGTTGTTTCTTCTAAAACTCATTGCGTTACTTTCGGAAAAAGGCCCGTTATTATCGGTGAAAGAATAAATCCGACAGGAAAAAAGCTTATTAAAGAAGCTTTGCGTACCAATGATTTTGATTATATATTCGGTGAAGCGGTCAAGCAAAAAAACAGCGGAGCAAATGTTCTTGATGTTAATTGCGGTTTGCCGGATATTGATGAAGCATCTGTTCTTACTCAGGTTGTTTACGGGCTGCAGTCTGTTTGCGACCTTCCTTTACAGATTGATACTTCATCTGCAGATGCAATGGAAAAAGCATTGCGAATATATAACGGCAAAGCAATGATTAATTCCGTAAACGGTAAGCAGGAGGTCTTGGATGCTGTTTTACCGCTTGCTGCAAAATACGGCGGAGTGATTGTTGCATTGACTCTTGATGAAAACGGAATACCCGATTCCGCAAAAGGCAGACTTGTAATTGCCGAAAGAATAATCAAAGAAGCCGAAAAATACGATATTTCCAAGAAAAATCTTGTTTTTGATCCTCTTACACTTACGGTCAGTGCAGATTCTTCGGCGGCAAAAATCACCCTTGAAAGCGTTAAACTCATACGGGAAATGACCGGATGCAACACTGTGTTGGGTGTTTCAAATGTTTCTTTCGGTTTGCCTTGCAGAGATAATATCAATTCTTCATTCTTTACTCTTGCACTTTACAACGGTCTTACATCTGCAATTATAAATCCGATGTCTGTTCCGATGATGACTGCTTATAATTCTTATCTTGCGCTCTGCGGAATTGATGAAAATTGCCTTGATTATATTGATTTTTGCAAATCAAACAATCCCGATTCATCGGTTTCAAACTCGGTTGTAAAAGAAGACAAAGACCTTAAAGCTTTGATTGTTTCCGGATTTAAGGACAGCGCTGCAAAAGCAACCGAAGCATTGCTTGCCGATAACGAACCGCTGACTGTTGTTAATGATTATATTATTCCCGCACTTGACATTGTAGGTAAAAATTTTGAAAACAAGGTCGCTTACTTACCCGAACTGCTTATGAGCGCCGAATCGGCAAAATCCTGCTTTGATGTTATCAAGACGAAGTTTTCCGCGGGAAATAAAAATAAATTTAACATTGTTCTCGCAACTGTTAAAGGCGATATACACGATATAGGAAAAAATATTGTAAAGCTTTTACTTGAAAATTACGGCTATAATGTGATTGATTTAGGCAAGGATGTTCCGGCTGACGAAGTTCTTAAAGCAGCAAAAGAATTTGAAGCACCGCTGGTCGGGCTGAGCGCTCTTATGACAACTACCGTTCCGGCAATGGAGGAAACTGTTACTCTTATTCATAAGGAATTACCCGGCTGTAAGGTTGTTGTCGGCGGAGCTGTTCTTACAGAGGAATATGCAAAAAGTATCGGTGCTGATAAATATTCTGCCGATGCCATGGAAACCGTCAGGTTTGCAGAAAGCCTGATTTGAATAATCAGAAAGGAGATATAGTTATGGATAACGTTTGTAAATTTCCCGTAATATTTGTTCACGGTATGTTCGGTTGGGGAGATGATGAGGGTATAAATAACTATCTTCCTTATTGGGGCGCAACTACAGGAAATCTTGTAACTTATCTTAATGAAAAAGGATATAAAACTTTCGCTGCTTCTGTTGGCCCCGCATCAAGTACATGGGACAGAGTCTGTGAGCTTTATGCAAGACTTGTGGGCGGCGTTGTTGATTACGGCAAAGCGCACAGTGAAAAATATAATCACAGACGCTACGGCAGATATTACGAAAAGCCGCTTCTTGATGAATGGAATAAAGAAAATAAAATTCATCTTATCGGTCACAGCTTTGGCGGTAACACCGTTCGGCTACTTGCTCATTTATTGACTTACGGTGATAAAGACGAACAAAACGCAACCGATTCCGATGATATTTCCGGTTTGTTTAAGGGCGGACAGCAAGAGCTTATTGCTTCGGTTGTAACTATCTGTTCACCTCATAACGGTACAAGAACATTTCATGTTGCGGAAAAATTCAAAATTCTTCCCGTGATGAAAGCTGTTGCATATAATTATATCGGTCTTGCCGGTCGTTCTCCTGCAGAGGGAACCATATTTGATTTTCATCTTGAACAATACGGAATGAGTGATACACCCGGCAAAAAGGATGCTTTTCCTCTTCGCCGTGCAAAGAAACAATTCATTAAAAACAACGATAATCTCGAGTATGATATGTCACCGGAGGGCTCTGCGAAAGCAAATAAGTATCTTGAAATTTCTCCCGATATTTATTATTTTTCTTACTCCTATAATTCGGTGACGGTTTCCGCAACGGGAAAAAGACATCTTCCGCAGAAAACGGAGTTTCCTTTCCTTACTTTTACATCTTTTCTCATTCTGCTTTATGACCATTATTGGTATCCGGATAAATCAAAGAAATTTGAAGATTTCAAGTTTGAAGATTATGCCAATGACGGCCTTGTTAATCTGGATTCTGCTTTGCACCCCGCTGATGAACCTTTCAAGAAATTTGACCCGGAGAATATTACACCCGGAATATGGAATGTCATGAAAACAAGAAAAGGCGACCACGGTACTCCTATCGGTCTTTTTGCAGATGCAGATAAAACTCACGATTTATATTTTGAAATTCTTGATATTCTTAAACAGGTTGAAGAAAAATTCTGAAAAATGTGCCCTGAAGAAATTTTCAGGGCACATTTTTACTGTTTCTTTTTCAATCTTTCACAAAGCTCTTTATCTGGCTTTACCCACATTGTGTTATATGTGTGATAAATGACCATTCCTGTTTTACCGTTTTTAGGTTTTTTGAGCTCTTTTGCTTCCGTATAGTCAACGGCAACCTGAGAAGATTCTCTTGCGGAACTGTTATATGCTGCAATCGCAGCGGCCTGACGGCAGGTAAGCTCCGGCAATATATCTCCGTTTCCGATTACGATTACATGGGAGCCGGGAAAGCTTTGTGTATGAAACCATGAGTCATCTTTAGCGGCTGTCTTAAAGCTGAGCTGTTCATTCTGAATATTATTTCGTCCGACAAGAATTGTGTAACCGTCATCGGAAATATAAGTAAGGGGCGGCAGCGGCTTTGGCCTTTTACCTTTAATCGCTTTTGTTCTTTTAAGAAATCCTTCATCATAAAGTTCGTTCTTGATTTCGGAAATTTCGGTAAATCCGTCTGCTCTTTTTACTGCATCATAAACACTTTCAAGATATTTGATTTCTGTTTCACTTTCTTCGATAAGGCCTTCAAGAAGCTTTTCTGCTGTTTTGAGTTTATTATATTCCTTAAAATATTTCTGTGCATTTGCCGAAGGAGATAACGCAGGATCGGCTTTTATTCTTACAATTTTACATTCATCATAATAATTTTCCAGATCGTAATAAAGTGAGCCCTTGCTTAATGAATATTGATTTGCAAGAATAAGCTCGGCAAAAATTCTGAATTTCTCTTTATCCTTACATTCAATAAATTCATCTTTTCTGATTTCAAGCTTGCGGTTTGCTCTTGAAATCAGATTTGAAATTGTTTTTTGCAAATCCTTTGTAAGCTGACCGGTTCTCTCGATTCTGTTTTTTTCGGAATAAAAGTTGTCAATTAATGCCGAATAGCTTTCTGCATTTTGAGAATTTACTGCAAATCCGTATTGAGTGATGTCAGTAAAGGAAATATCAAAAGGCTTTCCGGAATCTTTAGTCAGAAGAGTCGGGGTACCTCCGTTTTGTATTTTTTCCTTAAAATTAGAAATGATGTCAAAAAGCTTATTTTTCTGTACAGAGTTTATTTCGGAAACGGCGATATCAGTTCCGCATGACAATGAGGCGATTTCTCTTGAAATAAGAGGGGAGGCGCCTTCAACCGTGTCAAGAATTGCAGATGAAAGCATTTTATTTGTTTTTTCGGTTATTTTTGTAACGATTGTTTCCGCTTCTTCCGAAAGAAGATTAAGCTTGTTTTGCAGAGGCGGCAGCTGATATTTGAATCCCGGTTGAATTTGTCTGAGAGTATCATTGATACAATCGGATTTCTTTATTGCTTCAACAATTATTCCGTCTTCGTTGATAATTATAAGATTACTGTGCTTCGCCATAATTTCAACTGCTATCCGGAATTTAACACAGTCACCGATTTCGTTCGTTCCTTTTAAGTCGATGAATATTATTCTGTCAAAGCCAAGCTGATTTATGTCGGTAATTGCACATCCGGTAAGATGTTTCCTTAAGAACATACAAAACATCGGGGGAACAGCTGGATTTTCCGGTGCAGTTTCGGTCAGATTTATCCGCGGAATGTTTGAGGAGGCCGAAATAAAAAGTTTATATGAACCTTCTCGTGATCTGAGAGAAAAAATAATCTCATTTTTTGACGGCTGATATATTTTATCAATTCTTGTGCCGATTATTTTATTTTTGATTTCTTTTGTCAAAAGGCTGAGTGTTAATCCGTCAAGGGGCATTATTATACCTCCGTAAATATTGCGGGTGTTTTTTGATTGAGCAGAATACAATCTGTGTTTGTTTTTTCTTTGATTTTATTGTATAATTCGGGAATTACAGGATATTCGGTTTCAAAATGTCCTGCTTCTATTGTCGTTATTCCGAGCCTGTCGGAGTCAATAAATTCATGATGCTTTACTTCTCCGGTAACAAATGCATCAATACCCGCCTTTGTTAAATCATACATAAATTCTCCGGCTGAGCCTCCGCATACTGCAACGGATTTTATCGGCTTATTTACAGCATTGAATTTTACTTTTGTTCCGAGTGTTTTTGACACATGCTCAGCGAATTCCTCTGAATTTATCCTATCTGTTTCACCGATAAAACACATTTGTGCTTCACCTTCGGTGTTAAATCGTCTGATGTTTTTCAGTCCTAATTTTTTACTTAAAACAAAATTTACGCCTTCATCCGATTTATCAAGACAGGTATGAGCACAAATAACGGCAATATTAAATTTAATCAGCTTTTCAACAGGAGAATTAAATTCGATTTTTGCAATCGAATGAAAAATGACGGGATGATGCACAACAATAAGATTGCAGCCTTCTTTTGCTGCTTCATCAATTACTTCATTTGTTGCATCAAGTGCAAACCCGATTTTTTTTATTTCCGTTTCGGGGTTTCCGTAAAGAAGTCCGCTGTTATCCCATTCACATTGAGATGAAAACGGAGCAAATGAATCTATAAAATTGTATATATCTTTAATCTTCATAATTTTTCCTCAATTTCACTGATTGCTTCATATAATTCTTTTGCTTTTTCTTTTGATTTGAATTTATATTCATTATCTGCAACGGTTTTCAGATATTTAAGATTTTTTTCAATTATCTTTTTACCTGTTCCGCTTTTTTCTTCAAGTAATTTTCCGATATAAATATATGATACCGGATATTGCTTCCTTATATCTTTATATTCTGCAGCCATGCAATTATACATTCTTCCGTCATCTACACAAGCTGTTTCATCAATTATTTCAAATCCGTTTGAAATAAGATAATACCGTACCTCTTCACTGTGTGACTGCGGCTGAAGAATAAGTCTGTAACGCTTGTTTTTTATCCATTGAGTTCTTTCGAGAATTTTTGCAATAAGTGTTCCGCCCATTCCGCAGATAATAATATCTTCTGCTTCATCTGGATTTATTGAATCAAGCCCGTCAGAAAGTCGTAATTTGATTTTATCCGAAATACCAAGTTCAAAAAGTGTTTTTTCGGCATTAGAAAGAGGACCCTTGCGCAAATCAGCAGCAAGGGCCTTGCTTATTTTTTGATTAATAATCAGATATGCAGGCAGATAAGCATGATCTGTACCTATGTCGCAAACAACAGAACCTTCACGAACATAATCTGCCGCCATTTTTAATCTGGGACTGAGTTCAATCATTACTTTGCAAGAAATGCATTTATTTTTTCAACAAGCTCATCTGCGTTTACGCCGTGAACCATGCAGGCTTGAGCAACGCTTTCGTTTCTTGCGGAAGGACAGCCGAGGCAATGCATACCCATTTCAAGGAAAAAGGGAGCAACTTCTCTTGCTTCATCAAGGATTTCACCGATTTTCATATCTTTATTGATTTCTTTCATTTTGTTTATCCTCCTGTTTTTTCTAATTATCTCACATAATTTTTTATTTTTCAATACACAATTTCATTTACTTGAATTTATAATAATATTATTGTATAATTCATTCGGTGATTTATATGAAAAAATATGATCTGTGTATTATCGGTGCCGGCGCTTCCGGTCTTACAGCCGCAATAAGCGCAAAGATGAATCATAAAAATATTTCCGTTCTTATTATTGAGCATCTTCCGAAAGTCGGCAAAAAGATACTTGCAACCGGGAACGGAAGATGCAATCTAACAAATATCAATGCGTTTTCCGAAAAATATAATAACCCTTATTTTGCAAATGATGTTTTGAAGAAATATCCTGCTGCAAAAGTGACTGAATTTTTCAATACCCTCGGTTTGTTTACATATACAGATAGTGAAGGCCGTGTTTATCCGAGAAGCAACAACGCTTCTTCCGTACTTGATGCGCTTAGATTCAAAGCGGAAAATCTCGGCGTTGAATTTTTAACGGAATTTAATGTTGATTCGGTTTCAAAATCCGAAAGCGGTTTTATTATTAACAAAAGCTTATTCAGCCAAAAATTGATTATTGCCTGCGGTGGTAAATCTTCACCGTCGCAGGGAAGTAACGGAAGCGGATATCCTCTTGCTTCTTCATTGGGACACAGTATTACAAAGCTTTATCCTGCTCTTGTTCCTCTTGTTACCGATAAGGACGGTATAAAATCTCTGAAGGGTGTCAGAGCGGCAAATATAAGTATTAACGCCATAAGCGGTAATAATTCAAAAGCCTCTACAGGAGAAATTTTGTTTACCGATTCCGGGGTTTCGGGAATAGCGGCTATGGAGCTTGCTTCTTTTTGTGAAAAATATGATTCAATTCTTAACATTGATTTCTTGCCCGAATATTCATTACGGGAACTTAAATCAAAATTGATATTTATTCAGAAAAGCCGAAATGAGCTTTTACTTGATAATTTTCTTACCGGCTTGATGCCAAAAGCAATCGGAATTGAAGTTTTGAAAAAAACAGGTGTATATGAATCGTCACGTACAGCCGGAAACCTATCCGAAAAAGATATAGAAGAAATTTGTTCCGTAATAAAAAAATATACAATCAAAGTCAGAGGTTCAAGGGGATTTTCCGATTCTCAGGTAACAAGCGGCGGCGTTTCATGTAATGAGATTAATTCCTCAAATATGATGTCTTTGATTGTGAAGGATTTATATTTCTGCGGTGAAATAATTGATATTGACGGTCCGTGCGGCGGTTACAATTTACAATGGGCTTTTGCTTCCGGATTGTTGGCAGGTGAATTGAATTGATTAAAATTAACGAAATTAAACTTTCTCTTGATGCAGATGAATCTGAGCTTTTATCTGCCGCATCAAAAGCTCTCAGATGTAAATCGGATATTATTTCTTCACTTACAATTCTGAAAAAAGCGGTCGATTCGAGAAAAAAAGACAATATTTTTTTTGTTTATAATATCGGTGTAAATATAAAAGCAGACGAAAAATCTGTTCTTAAGCATTCAAAAAATCCCAAAGCGGAAATTATAGAAATCGATGAATATTCTCTTCCAGAAATCAGGAGAACAAGCGAGCTGAGGCCTGTAATTGTCGGATTCGGTCCTGCAGGTTTTTTTGCAGGTCTTACGCTTGCCCGTGCAGGGCTTAAACCTCTTATTATTGAAAGAGGTTCTGATGTTGATAACAGAATAAAT
>JAZUJJ010000090.1:0-21124 GCA_045642725.1 Acutalibacteraceae bacterium | reverse complement strand
GTAGCTCTTAACGCCTGATTCTGCGGCAGATGCACCGGTAAAGCCGACAACCGCCGTGCTCAGAAGCATTGCAACACAAAGAAGAATGCTAAGGAGCTTTTTGGATTTGGTCATGTATTTTTCCTCCTTATTCCGGGTATTCCCCGGCATTTTACCGTTGTATTATAATATATAAATATACAATTAGCAACAGTTTTTTGAAAATCCAATCAGATTTAATTGAATATTCGGAAATAATGCATAATAATTGTATATTATATTCGTGCAATTCCACTATTTCTTGCGGCTTTTCCGACAGCCTCGGAAACTGCGGGAGCAATACGCTTGTCAAAAGCAAGGGGCAGAATATAGTCTGTTTTAAGCTCATTGTCGGAAACAAGCCCTGCTATGGCATAAGCCGCCGCCAGCTTCATATCCTCCGTAATATCCTTTGCCCTCACATCAAGCGCACCGCGGAATATGCCGGGAAATGCGAGCACATTATTCACCTGATTGGGGTAATCGCTTCTGCCCGTACAGATAACTGCCGCACCTGCCTCGGCGGCAAGCTCCGGCATGATTTCGGGCACAGGGTTCGCCATTGCCATCACAACAGCATTTTCGGCCATTGATGCAACCATTTCCTTTGAAACTATGCCGCCTGCCGAAACGCCGATGAAAACATCCGCGCCCTTCATTGCATCTGCAAGGGTACCCGTAACTTTGTTTTTATTGGTGAATGAAGCAAGCTCATCAAAGGCTTTGTCAAGGGATTGGCCTTTACAAATTATACCCTGCTTGTCACTCATGATGATATTTCCGGCTCCGCTGGCATTGAGAAGCTTTGCTATGGCCGAGCCCGCCGAGCCTGCACCGCTTATGGCAACGGTACAATCTTCGATTTTCTTTCCTACGCATTTGAGCGCATTAAGAACAGCGGCAAGAACAACAACAGCCGTTCCGTGCTGATCGTCATGAAAAACAGGAATGTCACATCTTTCCTTAAGCTTTTTTTCCACTTCAAAGCATCTCGGTGCGGCAATATCCTCAAGGTTTATGCCGCCGAAGCTGCCTGCAATAAGTGCAACGGTGTTGACGATTTCATCAACATCCTTTGAGCGGATGCAGAGAGGAATGGCATCAATATCCGCAAACTCCTTAAAGAGCAGACATTTACCCTCCATAACGGGCATACCGGCTTCCGGGCCGATGTCACCAAGGCCGAGAACAGCAGTTCCGTCGGTTATGACTGCAACGGTGTTCCATCTTCTGGTTAACTCAAAGCTTTTGTTTATATCCTTCTGAATTTCAAGGCAGGGAGCCGCCACACCGGGAGTGTAAGCCAGTGAAAGCTCATCTCTGTTGGTGGCCCTTGCTCTCGGTTTTGTTTCAAGCTTTCCCTTCCACTCATAATGGAGTTTCAGGGATTCTTCACGGTAATCCATTGTATCTCCTTATTTTGCCCAGCCCTTTGAGCATTCAACAGCCTTTTTCCAGCCGCCGTAAAGCTCATTTCTGCGCTCTTCACTCATTTCGGGCTTGAAAATTTTATCTATCTGACGGTTTTTCTGAATTTCATCCTTGCCTGTCCAGACACCAACCGCAAGACCTGCAAGATAGGCGGCGCCAAGAGCGGTGGTTTCAACGGTTTTGGGTCTGTCAACATTGCAGCGTATCATATCCGCCTGAATCTGAAGCATAATGTCACTTACGCTTGCTCCGCCGTCAACACGAAGCTCGCTGAAATCAATACCCGAATCGGATTTCATTGCTTCAAGCAAATCGGTCATCTGATAGGTAATGGCTTCAAGCACGCTTCTTGCAATGTGAGCTCTGTTTACGCCTCTTGTAAGACCGACAATACAGCCTCTTGCATACATATCCCAATAGGGCGCACCGAGGCCCGTAAATGCAGGTACAAAATAGATACCGTTTGCGTCGGGAACACTTTCGGCAAGCTCGTCACAGCGTCTGGCATTGTCAATAAGATGAACTTCATCTCTGAGCCATTTTATTACGGAGCCCGCATTGAAAGCAGAGCCCTCAATGGAATATTCCACCTTGTCGCCAATACCCCATGCAACGCCGGTGAGAAGGTTGTTTTTCGATTTTACTCTTGTTTCGCCTGTATTCATAAGCAGGAAACAACCCGTGCCGTAGGTGTTTTTCGCCTGACCGGGCTCAAAGCAGGCCTGACCGAAAAGAGCGGCAGGCTGGTCGCCGATAGCTCCGCAGATGGGAATACCTTCAAGGGTTTCAAGGCCCATGATTCCCTTTGCAACTCTGCCGTAAATTTTGCTTGAGGGTACGGGCTCAGGCAGAATGTTCATGGGTATGCCGAGCTTTTCGCAGAGGAATTTATCCCAGCAAAGCTTGTCAACATCAAAAAGCATGGTTCTTGAGGCGTTGGAATAATCCGTTACATGAACGCTGCCTCCGGTAAGGTTCCAGATAAGCCAGGTTTCAACCGTTCCGAAAAGAAGTCTGCCCTGGTCGGCAAGTTTTTTTGCCTCGGGAACATTATCGAGAATCCATTTGATTTTGGTGCCGGAAAAATATGCGTCAATGAGAAGACCCGTATGCTCCTTAATGTAATCTTCAAGGCCTTCTTCCTTAAGCTTTTCGCAGTAATCTGCCGTTCTGCGGCACTGCCAAACAATGGCATTGTAAACGGGCTTACCCGTCTGTCTGTCCCATAAAATTGTGGTTTCACGCTGATTGGTGATGCCGATGCCCGCTATCTCAGAGGGCTTTATGCCGCTGTTGTTGACGCAGGCGGCAACTGACTGAAACTGACTGTAAAGAATGGCAAAGGGGTCATGCTCAACCCATCCGGCCTGAGGATAAATCTGCTCAAATTCGTTCTGAGCCTTGCTGATAATATTGCCCTCTTTGTCGAAGATAATTGCTCTTGAGCTTGTGGTTCCCTGATCGAGAGCCATAATGTATTTTGACATTTTCCGACCTCACTTTACTCCGAAATATTTGATTGCGTTGTTATATGAAATATCCTCTGCAATGGTGCCGAGAATTTTTTCATCATAGGGGAACTGACCCTTTTCGACAAATTCGCCGAGAAGGTTGCACATTATTCTGCGGAAATACTCGTGTCTCGGGTAGGAAAGGAAGGAACGGGAATCCGTTACCATTCCCACAAATTTACCCAGTGCACCGAGGTTGCCCAAAGCCTTCATCTGTTCACGCATGCCGTCAATATTGTCGTTGAACCACCATGCAGAGCCGAACTGGACCTTGCTCTCCGCCTCGGAATCCTGGAAGTTGCCCAGCATTGAACCGAGAACATAATTGTCCTTGGGGTTGAGGGTGAAAAGAATTGTTCTCGGAAGTGAATTTTCGCTTGCCAGAGAATCAAGGAAGCGTGACAGCTTTCTTGCGATAAGCTGATCGTCAAGGGAATCAAAGCCGCCGTCGGCACCGATTGAGTTGAACATCTTTGTGTTATTGTTGCGCATGGGGCCGATATGGAGCTCCATTCCCCAGCCTCTCTTTGCGTATTCCTTTGCAAGGAAACGAAGAAGAGCGGTCTTGTATTTATCCGAATCAATTACGGAAATCGTCTTTCCGGATTTTGCATCGGCAAAAATTCTGTCAAGCTCGTCTTCGGATGCGGTTTCATAGGGGATATATGCAAAAGCATGGTCGCTGGCACGGCAGCCGAGAGACTCAAAGAAGTTTATTCTGTCAAGAAGAACTTCGCAGAGCTTTGCAAAACCGTCAATGCAGACCCCTGCCCTTTTTTCCATAGCCGAAAGCCAGCCGCAGAATGCAGGAGCTTCAATGGCGAGAGCCTTGTCGGGACGGAATGCGGGAAGAACCTTGCAGGTGAAATTCTTTTCTTTTGCAAGAAGAACATGATATTCAAGGCTGTCCGCAGGGTCATCGGTGGTGCAGAGGTGGGTAACATTTGATTTCATTATAAGCTCTCTGGGTGTAAATCCGCCGGCTTTGATTGCGGCGTTGGCTTTTTCCCAGATAAGCTCGGCGGTGTCTGCGCTCAGTATATCCTCAATGCCGAAATATCTGCGCAGCTCAAGGTGACACCAGTGATACATGGGGTTGCCGATAAGTGAGGGCATACAGGAAGCAAAGGCAATGAATTTTTCCTTACCGCTTGCGTCACCCGTAATATATTTTTCGTCAATACCGCAGGAACGCATGGCACGCCATTTATAATGGTCGCCGCCGAGCCACAGCTCGGCAATATCGGCTGGCTGTTTGTTTTCATAAATCTCTTTCGGTGACAGATGACAGTGCCAGTCAAAAATCGGCATTTTCTCCGCCGCCTCATACATTTTTACAGCAGGTTCATTTTCAAGCAGGAAATCCTTTCCCATGAATTCTTTGACCATATTCACTAGCCTCCATTATATAATTGATTTCAATATATAATAATACATTTTAATAATAACACATTAAACATTTTTTTCAAGAGGAAAGTTTCAGCTCAAAAAATAAAAATGACGGCTGCGAAATCTATCACAACCGTCATTTGTTGATTTATTGACCTTTTCAGCTTAATCGGCAAAGCCGGACTCAACAAGCTTTACAAGCTCTGTTACAGCCTGCTCTTCATCGTTGCCGGAAGCAATGATGCGTATGCCGGTGTCGCCCATGATGCCGAGGGAAAGAACACCGAGGAGACTCTTTGCGTTGACCTTGCGTTCATCCTTTTCAACCCAGATGGATGACTTGAATTCATTTGCCTTCTGAATAAAATAAGTTGCCGGACGAGCATGAAGACCAACCTGATTCTGTACTGTTACTTCCTTAACAAACATATTTATATCTCCCTCAAAAAACATTTCTTTTCATAATTACGATTATAATTATAGCATCAAAAATTCATTCGTCAATAACCTGAAAAATTTTCGGATTCTATCCCAAATTGAGAGCTTTTTTGAAAATCTGTTTTGTTGAAAATAACAATGAGCGCAAATCCATTTTGTGTAAAACATTGAAATAACAGTCATAATGAGTAAAAAGGTGTTTTATCTCAGCGCAACATAGGTGTAAACCGTTCCCGCTTCGTTCAGCGAAGGGAAGGCTCCCGCAAGGGTAAAACCTTCTCCGTTTGTCACCGTAAATCCGTCATCGCCGGTTTCAATGCCCATTGTTCCGCTCCCCATTATGCCGAGGGCACACATCACCTTGTCTGTACCTTCGTCCGTAACCGTCGGAGGCATTCCCTCGGCGCAGACTATTACCGCAGCCGGAGCAAAGCCCAGGTCAAAATGTCTTTCGCCTGCCCCCGTTCCCAAATATGTGCCGCTGATATACGGCTCATTAAGCCTTGCCTGCTGCTCCGGTGAAAGATGAATGTCCGTATTTCTGATGTGGCTTCCGCACAGCAGGGTTTTATCAAGAAAAGACGGAAATTCAAGGCTTGTCTGTGCCGCAGGGCAGAGATTCGCTTTAACCGCAGCGGTGGCATTGAGCACAAAAGCGTCCGTATCTCTGTCTTCCGTTATTTTTCCGCAGCCGGATGTAACGATATCAAGCCCCGAATCAAAGGTCAGGCAGTCAACAATATCCGCAAAAGCCTCGTGGCAGGCCTCGCCGCCCATTGAATAGGGTGCATGAATTGAAAACCTGAGAGTGATTTCCGCTTCTCTGCAATATTCATTTTCACCGAGTATGTTTTCTTCATCGGAAGCCTCAAAGCTATCTGAAACGGTGATTTTTTCAAAGCCCACCGCCACGGTCACCTTTCTGAGCGGAACTGCTTTTTTCACTGGCGGAAACTCGGTTAAAAACCTTATGTTTTCAAGGTCTTCTCTTTCCGACAGCCATTGTGTCAGTGCCGACGGCATTGCGCTTATCTCGTTCATTCCTCATCCTCCGTCATTTTTCTTATGATTGCCCAGATATAGAAAGGCGATTTTGCGGCAAAAACCTTTTCGGCGCGGTCAATTCTGTATTTCTCGCCGCCGCACACGATATAAGTCCCTCTGTCAGCTTCGGTAATATCCGGCTCCGGCGGGCCGATGTAAAGATAATAGCCCTCGGAGTTATAGCCGATTTCCGTGTTCACACCGTAAAGATACATTTTGTTCTTGTATCTCAGCGGACTAATAAAAGCATTCATTTTTGCCGTAAAAGCTTCATCATCCGAGCCGAGAGTACAGCCTCTGCCGTATTTTTCAAATATCCAGGAAATGTTCATTATCTCACCCCCGCAAAAAAGAATTCCCTATCCTTAAACAAGGGTGCCGCACAGGCGAGAGCCGAATCAAGCTGCGCCTGTGCACGGGTGATAATATGCCCCGCCGAGCGGGTAACGGTCACATCACCCGCACGGAAAGAAGCAATACCGTCATCCCCTGCCGCTTCTCTGAGCTTTATGCGGTGATTAAGCATTGCCGCAGCGGCATTGAGAACCCTTATATCATCGGAAAAGCTCCGCTTTTTAAGCCTGAAACCAAGCTCGGCACAAACGGTTTCGCAAAGCGGCACAAGCTCCTCGTCATCATCACCGCCGTATTGTTCTTTGTAAAGTGAAATAACTTTACAGGCGTTTATCATACTGACAGCACCTTTACCGCATCGGGAGTGATTTTTGCAAAGCCTGCGGTACAGCTTATGACCGTTCTTTCAAGCTGTCTGTCAATAAGCTTGTCATACTCGGTCGTTATATCTCCTGCCTTTACCATTTCAAGAGCGCAGGTGCGGTCAAGACCTATGAGCTTGCCGGAAGCAACCACAGACGATTTGAGGAGCTTTGAGCCGAATGGTGTTATCATCTTGCCCGTGCCGTGAAAATCAAGGCCGGCAGCCGCATCCGTGAACTGACTCATACCGAGCATTGATGCCATCATATCGGGTGAGGCAACGATAGTATTAAGACGGCAGGGGTCAAAGCCGTTCCAGAAACCGAGCAGGTCGGCGTAAGTGAGAGTTCCTGCCAAAGCGGTGTTTGTTACCGCCGCCGCATTGTTATTGCCGTCACCGTTTTCAAGCACATCAACAGCATCCTTAAGCAGAGTACGGGAAATATATGCACCTATCTGACGGAGTGTTACGGCAAAAAGGTCAAGGCGCTGAAATCTTATGGCTTCGTAGGATGCCACAAGGCTTCTGCCCCTCTTTCTGAGAGTAACAAGATTATCCTTTGTGTGTATTCTCGTTTCGGGTATAAATGCACCTTCACCCACGATTTTCAGTTCCTTTTCATCCTCAGTGGGAACGGAACTGACGGAGCGATAATCCATACCGTTTATTACGGTTGTGGTGGCAACGAGGTCAGAGAGAATATCTGCCTGCTCCATGCCCTGCCTTACCGCTCTTGAAACAAATTCGGGAAAAAGAACGGCACTATCGGAGGTCTGAAAGAATTTTTCCACCGTGTCGCCGTAAGCACCGCTTACTCTGATGTTGAATCTTTTGAGCTGACGCTGAAAGGCATCAAGACCTTCAAGAGCAGTTCCCTTATATTTTTCGTCGGGGTCAACGGATGAAAGATTCTTTGTAAAGCCTGCGCCGGAGTAAAGACCTTTTTCAAGCTTAATATTTTCAAAATCTGCCATTATTATCACTCCTCCTTAAAGAATAACGGTAACGGTGCCCGCCTGGGTATCGGCGGCAAGCACAAGTCTGAGCTTGCTGTTGAGCCCGTCACAGACCTTGCCTGTGCTGTCGGTCGAAAGGCCCACATAACCGGGTTCAATATCATCGTCGGAGCAGGGCAGCACCGCAACACCGCTGATGCAGACAACAGCATATTCATCATCACTGTTTACCACATAGCCGATGAAAATATCATCGTCGCCTGAGGCGGTGACTTTACCGCTGTCATCCATTTTTACAATTGTGCCGGGTTCAAGCTTTTCATCGGTCATAAAAGTAAGGCATTTCTGACCGAAGCCTTCAAAAGAAATATTCATTATGCAATTCCTCCTTAAATCATAAAATCATTATTATCCTCTGCCGTGACGGTTTCATCCGCCTTAAGCTGTCTGACAAGAGGCAGATTCTTCTCCGCCTGTCTGAGAAACGCATCTCTCAGCCTTCTGAGCTGACGGAAATCCATACCTGCGCAAACGGCATTCATAAGCTCTCTGTCCGCCGTAGGCAGAATTTTTGAAGCATTGACCATAATGCTTTTCGTAAGCTCATCTCTGAATTCATCTGCCCAGCGGGAGTATTCGCCGTTAGAAAACGACTTGATAACTCCCGCATTTTTCTGTGCCGGAACGGCAACAAATGACCACTCATAGGCATCGGCAGGTTCGCAAAGCAGATGACAGCAAAGCTTGTCTCCGTAAAGCTCACCGACCTCATGACCGCAATCGGCTTCCCTCACATCTTCACCGCAGACCGAACATCTCACGGCTCCCACGCTGCAGCCGACACTTGTTTCCTTTTTGATTCCTGCTTCGATTTCGGAAATAAGGTCTTTGTTTTTGTCATTTCTCACCATATATGCCTTTGCTTTTACGAAAGTGTAAGGCTCACCGTCGGCGGTTTTTCTTGACGAATCTGTTTCAACAAATGCGTCAAAAATTCTCGCAGTCTGGTCCTTTCCGCTCATATCGTGGTCAAAAATTCCGGTTTTTCCCACAAAAAGCTCTGCCAGCCTGCCGAGAGCCTCCACGGTAAATTTTTCATTCTGTCTGTCAATCTCATTGTCACAGAGAATGAGAGAAAAAACATATATCTCCTCTGCCGTCATTTCCTTTTGCGTATAGCGGTTTATTTTTTCAAGTTCCTCTTTTGTTATTTCCTTATCCGTAATTATCTTTCCTCCTTTCCGCAAAGCTTTTCGGCCTGCGCTCTGTAAAGCAGAGCTCTGCTTTGCTCAACCTCATCCTGAAGCGTTATGTCATCCCATTCCACGGTGCAGGCACCGCCGTAGCCGCGGCTTCTGAGAAAAGCCGAAGAAATGCGTATAATGACCGGGGTGAGTATGCGTCTGTAAGCCTCAAGCTCGCTTGTAAGAACATCTGCCTGCTGGCCGGACATTCTTTCCGTTGATGACCAGCTCAGCCCGAGCATAAACGGCGGCAGCCCCGTCTTTGCCACTATCTGTTCAAGCATCTGACGAACGGGGATTTCGCTGTCGGGTATGCTTCCGTCTGCACCGATAACCTTTATCTGAACATCACCCACGGCAACGAAATCCCTGACCTCGCCGCCCTCACGCATGGCCTTTGCCCATTCCTTTGCTATCTGCTCAGCCCGCTCTGATGCCCTTGCTCTGTCCATGGCATCATTGCGCGGGTTATAAGTAACGGCAAAGCGAACATTGCCCGCCCGCTCCCAGTTGACGCCGATACTCTCGTAAATTTTAAGCAGGATACCGCTCACAAATGGCAGACCCTTCAGCAATGAGTTGCCCGTCAGTGCTCCCGGCTCCGGGTCAAGAACGCTGAAAAGACAGAGCGACGGTTCCTCGACCTTTTTGAGTTTAAGACCGTTTCTGACAAAAATATCAATGTCAAAGCCGTTTTCGGCACGCTTGAATTCAATACAGTCAAGCGGTGAATTATAAAGAGCCGCAGGGTTGCCCGCCGTATCGGAAACAATTTCACCCAGCGCCGTTCCGCAGGTCAGAAGCTGCTCAAGATAACTGTCCGTAAAAGCATATATGCCCCGTCTGTTTCCGCCCACGGGAACATTTTCAAGAAATTCATCAAGCTCCCGTTTGCCGCGCGGGTCGGCACAATTCACCTTATATCCCCCGGTAAGGCGGACTATTTTCAGCACTGCCGAATCAATTACGGGAACAGCCTCACGCAAAGCATAATAAAGCCTGTTCTGAACCTTGCAGGCGGGGTCATAGCTCTCGATTTCCGAAAACGGATGCTTTTGCGCAGTCTGAGTTACGGGATAAACCGTTCTGACTTTTGATTTGCTTTTGAAAATGGGAATATCTGTCACCTCCTTTTTACACTGCCCACAAAAAATTCATCCTCCCGCTCCGACAACACCGTTGAAACAAAATACCTTATGTCATCCATGGCATGGTCATTCTCCTTGATTACCGAATCCCCTGCAGAGTTTTCATTCCAGCGGTAAAGACCGAATTCTCTCACGGTGTCACGGCACTCGTCTGAAAACAGAAGCTTTCTTTCCCTGAGCAGGTCCTGCACCCGCCTTATGCCGTCAACGACCTTGTTTTCCGCAGGGATGACACGGAATTTTCCTTTTCTTTCAAGGCATTCGATAAAGCTTGCCGCCGACGGGTCAACAATGACCGCACGGATCTTTCTGTTTCCCGCAAGCTCAATCAAGGCTTCGCAGTGCTCGCTGTCGGTCTTTCTTTTGCCCGTAAGCCGGGAGTCATAATAATATTCCTTTATTCTGTACCATTTTCCGCCGTTTAATCCCCAAAGTCCGAAGGAGGAAGGATTGACCGTGCCGTAATCGCAGGAAATATAAAATTCCTCAAAGCTTTCCGGCACTTTTGCCACATGAATTTTTTCATCAAACATGGGGTAAACGCAGCCCTGAGCCGCCACCCAGCGGCCGAGAACAAATCTTTCGTAAAATGTACCCTCATAAAGTCTTTCGTAGCGGGCAAGCACCGAGGGAGAAAGAGAAGGGTTATCACGCATTTCGAAATGAATATAAAGACAGCCTTTTTCTTTTGCTTTCTTTATCCATTCCGTGTAAAACCAGTGCATCGGATGATCGGGATTACAGTTGAACCACAGCTTTGCACCGTTTACGGAGCATCTTGCCACAGCCTGCTCAACAAAAGAGCGCGGCATCAGCACCACTTCGTCAAGCATCACGCCGCTCAATGTCATTCCCTGAATCAGTGAAGCCGAGCTTTCATCACGGCCGCCGAACAGATAAAAGCTGTTTCTGTGGCCGAAGGCATCTATCACAATAAGATTTTTTGACAGCTTTTCTTCGCATTGAAAACCGAGAGAACCGAGCAAAGGCAAAATCGGTGATGTTATGTTTCGTCTGACGGAAGCAATGGTTTTACCGCAAACGGCAAAAAAGCCGTCGGTAAAATTCAGACAGGCCCAGGTAACAAAAGAAACGGTCATACAAAGTGTTTTACCCGAGCGCACGGCACCGTCACAGATAATGCCGTCAAACCTGCAGTTCTCCGAAAGCCACCAGTTCAGCACCTTCATCTGCTTTTCGGA
The DNA here is from genome assembly GCA_045642725.1 of Acutalibacteraceae bacterium. Lineage (GTDB taxonomy): Bacteria > Bacillota > Clostridia > Oscillospirales > Acutalibacteraceae > CAG-177. The sequence goes on along the minus strand of JAZUJJ010000090.1, from coordinate 10,025 downwards.
AAAACGGTTAAAGCCCGTCATTCCTCCTCACCGCCTGCGGCGGAAAGACGCAGAGCTTCAATGAAATCATTTTGCGAGCTTTTTTCGCCGGGTCCGCGGCTCAGAAATTCCATTGCTTTTATACGGTCAAAAAACTTGACCTCCGTAATTCCGCCCGCCGAGCGTTTCAGCGCCGCCACATTGAAAAGATCCAGCTTTTTTATCTGCCTGTCACTGAGCTCCTCTCCCCTGAGCAGCAGCTTCACCGCATCTGCCGCAGAGCCGAAAGCAATGCGCCGAAGCCCCTCGCGCACATCATCCGTTCTGTTTTCTTCGCCTATAATCATCACTCCTTTTCCTTCCGTTGTTTTTTCCTCCCTCAACCAAAAGCGAAAACGCCGGATATGCCAATATTTTTCAATTGACACACCCGGCGCAGATAAGCCGTAATATTCTGTTTTACCCTGTTTATCTCCCGTTTCCTCCGCTTTTCTCAATTTTTCATTTCTTTCGTAGTTTGCTTTAGCCCCTTTCCAAAGGGGGTGCCCGAAGGGCGGGGGTTTGCATATTTGCAACCTTCCGTCAATTGTTTCACGGCTTACGCCGTGCCGGAGCGATGGGGTCATCGCTCCCTACAAGACTTCCTCTCGCCAAGGCTCTTTCATCCGCCACAGGCGGCAGAGCCTCGTCGAGCATCGCTCCCTACAAGCCGCACGAATTAACATTACCGATTATGTAGGGCGTGATGACCTCATCACGCCGTCATCAGGATATCCGGAGGATAATATAACGGAGCTTTGCTCCCCGAAATTCCGAATTCCGAATTCTGAATTTTATTTACACCTCATCCACCGTCTTCGACGGTTCCCCTTCTCCTCAAGGAGAAGGAAGAAACGAGAAATTGTTCGGATTTTTATTACCGGGATATCCGGAGGATGATATAACGGAGCTTTGCTCCCCGAAATTCCGCATTCCGAATTCCGAATTCCGAATTTTTTGCGATTGTAGGGGCTGACCTCCCGGGCAGCCCGAAGTTCTGCTTTAGCCCCCTTTCCAAAGGGGGTGCCCGAAGAGCGGGGGTTTGCACATTTGCAACCTTCCGTCAATTGTTTCACGGCTTACGCCGTGCCGGAGCGATGGGGTCATCGCTCCCTACAAGACTTCCTCTCACCAAGACTCTTTCATCCGCCACAGGCGGCAGAACCTCGTCGAACATCGCTCCCTACATAACGAACGAATTAAAATTGCCGATTGTGTAGGGCGTGATGACCTCATCACGCCGTCATCAGGATATCCGGAGGATAATACAACCGGAGCGAAGCGACCCGAAATTCCGAATTCCGCATTCCGAATTCCGAATTTTTATTTACACCTCATCCACCGTCTTCGACGGTTCCCCTTCTCCTCAAGGAGAAGGAAGAAGAGCAACTTAAAACTTCACGCTTAACACTTAAAACTTTCAAATTCTGCATACGCATTTACATTGGGGCAAAAAAATCGGCGTACCTTTCGGTACGCCGTAAAAACTTATTATTCTACTCAGGCAACGATTGCTCTTGCACCGGTAACATCAATGTAGCCGAGGCCGAGATCGCCGAGGCCGAGGATGAACTCAAAGAAACCGAGGATAACGGATTCGATTGAGGTGATAAGGCTGCTGTTGTGGTCGCTTACTCTGATTGTGAAGAACTCCTGAATTTCGTCAATGATCTTGGCGAAAGAGAACTTGCCGGAAACAACCTCTTCACCGTCTGTAAAGTTTATATTAGCATCGTCATTTGAACGGCAGATCTGAACATGAGCATTGTATGCTTCAGCTGTTTCAAAACCTACACCGCAGAAAGGACATTTGCCCCAGTTTGCTGATTCGGGAGTATATGTTGCACTGTTGGGGTTCTTTTTGCAGATAACTTCATGATCGCAAAGATTATCATAGCTCTTGCACTTCTGACCGCAGAACTGGCACTCATAAGTAGCATCGGCAGCGTTGGGATTCTTAACACACTTGTCTTCATGAGCACAAAGAGCTTCATAATCCTTACATCTCTGTCCGCAGAAAGAGCATTCATAAGTCTTTTCTTCTCCCTCAGCAAAGCCGATTACTGCACATGAAAGTGCAATGATGAGGGCAAGAACGATAGCGAGTAACTTTTTCATTTTTCTGGTCATCCTTTCAAATTATAAGCTTAAATTTGTCGCAATTTCATACTTTTATAGAATTGTTACCTAATATTATCACGGGCACAACATATTGTCAATAGGAAATTATTATTTTTTTGCAATTTTTTCCATATTTTGACCTTTTTAATGCTTTTTTCGTCATTGAAAGGTCAATATGTAGTTTTTTTCGGTGCTTTTTATTGAATACAACATGTTGTGGAATGCCGGAAAAACACGATTTTTCGCTCTTGTGCCGCATCTTTTTGCCACCTACAATATGTGGTGTATACAGCAAAACGGGTAATCGGTAATACAACGGAGCTTTTCTCCCCGAAATTCCGAATTTTTATTTACACCTCATCCACCGTCTTCGACGGTTCCCCTTCTCCTCAAGGAGAAGGAAGAACACTCTGGGGCGACAAGGATGTCGCCCCCTACGAGCTTTGCTTTAGCCCCCTTTCCAAAGGGGGTACCCGAAGGGCGGGGGTTTGCTCATTTGCAACCTTCCGTCAATTGTTTCACGGCCTACGCCGTGCCGGAGCGATGGGGTCATCGTTCCCTACAAGACTTCCTCTCACCAAGGCTCTTTCATCCGCCACAGGCGGCAGAGCCTCGTCGAGCATCGCTCCCTACAAGCCGCACAAATTAAAATTATCGATTTTGTAGGGCGTGCTGACCTCAGCACGCCGCCACTGGGATATCCGGAGGATAATACAACCGGAGCGAAGCGACCCGAAATTCCGATTTCCGCATTCCGAATTCCGAATTGTAATTTCCCCTCATCCGTCACCTTCCCCCTCGGGGGAAGGAAGAATTGCAACTTAACACTTTACACTTAAAACTTGAAACTAAACACTTAACACTCAACTGACATTCCCACAATCACCGTACACACGCTTTTTTTCGGCAATATGAATTCTCCGGCCTTGTGAGCTTCTTCGTAAAGGTCACGGCTTTCGTCGGTTATTACCGAAACAAAGGGCTTGGAAAAGCTGATACTCTTATCGTTTTCGCTTTCATTCACGATGAACAGATATGTTTTTTTATTATCTGTAAAGGCGATTACCTTTACAGATTCATCATCTGTCTTTGCTTCAATTCTTTTTGCACCGACGGGAATATATTTTGAAATATTGCCCGAAACAAAATATCTTTTTGTCAGCTCAAAGCTCTGTGTTTCCGGGTCAATATATATAACTCCGTCACAGTAATCGTAAGGTGAGCAGGCGATCCAGTGCTGCCACGAGGATGCACCGAGAACGGCAATATCCTCATACATTGTCCTTGCCGTCACGAGAGCAGAATCCATGCCCGTATTTTTGCCGCCCTGCATGTGGCACCATTCACTCATGCGTATATTCTTATCGGGATATTTTCTCTTCATCCATTTTGAAAAGCGGGCAAGATAAGCCGGTCTGTCGCTCCAGAACGGCTTGACCGGGTTAAGAAAATAAGAATGAACATCAACGCTGTCAACCATTTCTCTGACCTGCCTGTTTCTCATAAGTGCCCTTGTGTAGCATTTATTGAGCCAGCGTATATCGCCGTTTTCCAGTCCGCTGAGCTTTACTCCCCTCAGTGACGGGCGCTTTTTCATTTCCGATGCAAATTTTTTCATCACCCTCGCCGCCTGACGGGGCTTGTAGTGACAACCCTCCTGCCCTCCGTTCCAAACCCAGAGCGGCTCATTGACGGGTGAAATATATTTGACCGGTATCCCTTCTTTCACGAAATGCTCCGTCACATCAAGACAGTAGCGGCAGAAATCGGGGATGTTTGCTTTCGGCAGATTACAACGGAATACCTTGCCTTTGTCTGCGTGGCCGCAATGGTTTTTCGTCAGCCTTTCAAGGGGAGAATTTACGAAAAATATAACCTCTCCCGCCCCGTCGGTAACAGCTCTGCGCATCATATAAACCGCCGCCGCATCAGCGGAAAAATCATATTTCCCTTTTTCGGTTTCAAATGCTTCCGCACGGCGCAGCGGGTCCGAATAATTTCCCCTGCCCGATTTTGCGGAGCCGGAGCCGAGATTATAGCGATAGGTCGTCATGCCGATGCCCTTTTCTTTACTGTAAAGCAAAGCGGAAATCACATCCCTTGTAGGCACTCCGTCTGTAAGCGAAGTCCATTTTCCTACCTCCTGAGCCCACCAGGCTCCGCTTGCACCGATACCTTCAAAGGTCTGATAAGTTTTTGTTTTGTCATAAATAATATTCATAGATTTCCTCCGAAAAATTCTCCGAATTCCGAATGTAAAAAACTGCAAACCGTAAAAAGTTTGCAGTTTATCACTTACTTAAGGTCTGATGCTCATTTTGCTTCTTTCTTTGCTGCGGCTTTTTCTTCAAGCTTGCTGATAAATTTATTGTAAACAAGCTTGCAGAGGAAATATCCGGCAACAGCACAGGCGATACCGACAACGGCACCGACAAGAACATCGGTACAATAATGTACATGAAGGTAAATTCTTGTAAATCCGATAAGTGCGGCTAAAACCACGGCGACCCAGCCCATTATCTTCTGACCCTTGCCTTTGCACATTGAAAGCAGTCCGCAGCCGGCGGCAAAGCTCGATGATGTATGACCGGAGGGGAAGGAATAACCGTGAGCATATTCATAACCGATGTCAAGGGGTGAATATCCCTTGAATGCGGCGAGCCATTTTGCCTGAATCTCTGCACCGAATTTACTCATTTCAGCCACAACCTGATCAATATATCCGGGCTTCATCCAGCCGTCAATATGCTTGCCGTTGAAATCATAGCCGTTGACACACTGATTTGCAACCTCGGGGTTGAAAAGGGCAAACGGTCTTGTGCGTGAGAAAATGCTCTTGAGAATAATGTTGTTGGCAAAGAGCATAACGAGCTGAGCGAGGAGCATTGCAATGCCGATTTTTCTGGTCTTTTTGGGTATGCAGAAAATCACGCCCAGAGCTATCCAGAAAATGCCGTCGCCGAGCCAGGTGACTGCACTGAGAATGGGAGTCAGCCATGAGCCCGCCATGTCAATAAGTCTGTTCATTGCTTCAAACACGGAAAGATCAAAATTAAGAATTGCTTCCAAAATCAAAACATCCTTTCTGTCGGTTTTATTATATTTTATCAGTTATCCCGAAAAATTCAAGTAATTTTTTACGGGTTATTATTTATTATATAATATTATTCCTTATATTTCATCCGGCTCAAAGCAAGGCATCAGCTCAAGCTTGAAAAGGTTGTTTTTGTGCTTTGTGTCAATAATTTTTTTCTTTTCCGGGTCGTCAATTTCGCCCGTGCGTATATATCGGTCAAGCTCTGCGTAAGTAAAGCCGAGGTTTTCCTCGTCTGTTTTGCCGCAAAGTCCGTCAATGGGCACCTTGTCAACAAGCACGGCAGGCAAGCCGAGCACTCTGCCGATTTTTTTGACTTCATCCACGGTAAGTCTTGAACACGGGCTGAAATCACCGACGGAATCGCCGTATCTCGTAGAATAGCCTACCCAATCCTCGGAAAGATTGCAGGTGTTGGCGACTCTGCCGTTACAGCTTTGAGAAACCGCATAAAGTGTCGTCATACGCACTCTCGGCGGAATATTCGTCACGGTCTGAACAGACGGCTCAAAGGGCATACTGTTTTTCACGGCTTCAACCGCATCTTTTACATTTATTTCATAGCTTTTTATGCCGAGATGATTTACAAGCAGCCTTGCCATGTCAATATCATGCTGAACGCCGCAAGGCATAAGCACTCCGATAACCCTGTCCTTCCCGAGAGCCTCGGCGCACAGAGCGGCAACAACGGAGCTGTCCTTTCCGCCGGAAATACCCACAACCGCATTACAGCCTTTTCCGTTTTTCTCAAAAAAATCACTTATCCATTCAACACATTGATTTTTTGTTTTTTCAGCGTCAAACATTTTTCCACCTCATTCTCCGATTATGTCAATCTGACAGCATTTCATGGTGGCAAGGGCGGCGTTGTGAGTTTCCGGGCTCACTCCGGCGCAGCAGGAAGCATCCACCGATATTTCCTTTTCGGGGAAATTTGCTTTAAGTAAAAGTGCGTTTGAAACAACGCAGATATCCGTACAGAGTCCGATAAGCTCGACGGAAAAATCTTCACTTTCCGCCGCCTTTTCAATCAGCTTCGGAAGCTCTATGCTGCCGAAGGTAGGCTTTTTAACGGCTGTATAATCTTTGCCCGAAAGGGCTTCGACAACGGTTTTGTCAAGCTGCCAGCCCTGCGTACCCTCAATACAGTGAGGAACGGGGAGCTTTTTGCCCTCGGCACTTTCCATATAGTTTTCGTAATGTGTATCGTAGGTCACGAAAATTTCGCCATCAAAATTCTTTATTTTTTCCGCAGCGGCGGGAACTATGGCAACAGCTTCCTTTGTTCCGAGTGCGCCGTCAATAAAATCCTTTTGCATATCGACAACTATCAGAAATTTTTTCATTTTACATCACCTTTCTGCCGTGAACGGTCACGGTTTTGTCTTCGGGCACATATTCATCGGGGAAATGTACCATAACATCATCTTTTTCCATTAAGCTCTGCAAAGCGGAAATGTCCGCCTGAGCCGCTCCTTTTTTATCCCTTACCGCGAGGTAAGCGGTGTTTCCCGCAGCCTGCCCGGTCATTATTGCCGCAGGAATAACTCTCAGCAAATCCCAGCCGTAGCCCGAGCCTGAAGCACTTCTGCCGGCAGTTATCACATTGGGATAATCCTCTCTCGCAATACAGCGCAGCGGAACCTCAAAAAGATGATTTCTTCCGTCAAAATCATTTATGGCGCAGACAGAATCATCAAAATGCCTGTAAGCATCATAAACGGTGAAGGTGTAATCACCGTCAAGGCGGCAGGTGGTTCTGAACTGAGGCATATCGGGCAAAAGTGCCACATCCTTTGTTTTTCTGTTCTGTGCCGAAGCGGAAAGCTTATCAAAAATAATCTTCTGATTCATCACAAGATATTCCGTAACCTCTTCGGGAGTAAGGCCGGACCATCTGGGAACATTCTCCGGCTGGTCATCACCGTAAAGGTTTATGTTTCCGCCTCCGATTGCGCCGTAGGCATATCTGATGTCATTCTTTTCAACGGCTTCACGGCAGTTATCGAGGGTAATTGTCTTTCCGTAATAGGTGAAATAATTTTCGCCTTCAACATGAGGCATACCCATGCGTCTGATTATATCGCAGTCGCCCGTCGTGTCAATCACAACACCGCACTCGTAATATTCAAGCCCCGCCTTGCTTGCGGTAATTACTCCCTTACAGATATTTCCGTCACGGACAACCTCAACGGCACTGCAGTCAAAAAGCAGATCGGCTCCGCTTTCCGAGATTTCATCCGTAAGCATAAGAGCAAAAACATTGGCGGAATACTGGGTAGTGTATCTTCTTTTTACGGGTTCCTTCGGCTCGCCGTCAAGCCACGCTTCACCAATGGTATCATAGCCGAGAGAAGCAACCCTTCTTGTCCACTTCTCCGCATAACCTCTGATTATCTGTTTGCAGTTCCCGTTGCAAAGAGGTTCCATAAAATTCACAAGTCCCCCTGCGGCAAGGCCGCCGAGACTGCATTTTTTCTCAAGAAGCAGTACCGAAAGCCCTCTTTCGGCGCAGGTAAGTGCCGCGGCACAGCCTGCAACACCGCCCCCGGCAACAATCACATCATAATATTTCTTTTTTTCGGGAATTTTCATTTTTACTTCCCCCGCAGCTTTTTTTATATTCTAATACGAAGCCCTGATTTTTTCAAGTTTATTTGACTTTTTTTAATCTCTGTGATATTATATTTTTGCGAAAGGTTTGCGGTGCTTTCTTTATCAACTAAGGCCGTTGACCTTTTTATTTTTTCAAAAAAGAGGAAAATACCATGAAATATGATATTATTATAATCGGTGCCGGACCCGGCGGAATTTTTTCCGCTTATGAGCTGACGAAAAATTCCGACGAGCTGAAAATTGCAGTCTTTGAGTCGGGAAATCCCCTTGAAAAAAGGAAATGTCCCATTGACGGCAAAAAAGTAAAAGCCTGCGTCAAATGCCCCACCTGTGCCATAATGAGCGGTTTCGGCGGCGCGGGTGCATTTTCCGACGGAAAATACAACATCACAAATCAGTTCGGCGGCACGCTTTACGAATATGTCGGCAAAAAAGAAGCCATTGAGCTTATGGAATATGTGGACAAAATAAACCTGCACTACGGCGGCGAAGGAACAAAGCTTTATTCAACCGCGAATTCGGCTCTCAAAAAGAAATGCTTTGAAAATGACCTTCATCTGCTCGACGCCTGCGTTCGTCACCTCGGCACGGATATAAACTATGTCGTGCTTGAAAATCTTTACAACGAGCTGAAAGACAAGGTTGATTTTTATTTCCGTGAAGAAATAAAGCATATAAGCAAAACCGATGACGGCTATGAAGTCATAAGTGAAAAAGCAAGCTACACCTGCAGTGAATGTATTATTTCCGTAGGCCGTTCCGGCAGCAAATGGATGGAAACCGTCTGCCGTGAAATGGATATTCCCACCCGCTCAAACAGAGTTGACATCGGCGTGCGCGTTGAGCTTCCGTACGAGGTGTTTTCTCACCTGACCGATGAGCTTTACGAGAGCAAAATCGTCTACCGCACAAAGCAGTTTGAAGACCTTGTGAGAACCTTCTGCATGAATCCTCACGGCGTTGTTGTCAACGAAAACACTAACGGAATCGTAACCGTCAACGGTCACAGCTATGAGGACCCGAAATTTCACACGGAAAACACCAATTTTGCCCTGCTTGTCAGCAAGCATTTCTCCGAGCCCTTCAAGGACAGCAACGGTTACGGTGAAAGCATAGCAAAGCTCTCAAATATGCTGGGCGGCGGAGTTATCGTTCAGCGCTTCGGCGACCTTATCAACGGCAGGCGGAGCAACGAACACCGCATTGCTGGCGGATTTGTCACTCCGACCCTTGCCGCCACCCCCGGTGACCTGAGTCTTGTCATTCCGAAGAGAATTCTTGACGGTATTATCGAAATGATTTACGCTCTTGATAAAATTGCACCGGGTACAGCCAACGCCGACACCCTGCTTTACGGAGTTGAGGTCAAATTCTATAATATGGAGGTTGAGCTTGACGAAACTCTGCAAACCAAGCATAAGGGCCTTTATGTTATCGGCGACGGCTCGGGTGTAACTCACTCTCTTTCTCATGCTTCGGCCAGCGGAATATATGTTGCCAGAAACATATTACGGGGCTGTCGCATTACAGCGCAGAACGAAAAGTAAAATAAAAATGATATAAAACAATTCCGGGATAGCAGAAAAATGATGTGCTCCCCGTCAAGTAGACAGACGAAAAAACAAAAATTTATTGAATAATCTTAGATTCCACCCCTGCTGCGCAGCAGGGGTGGAATTTTTACGCGGCGAAAGCCGCATGAAATTCCATCGGCGTCATGCAATGCAATTTGAATTGGTATCTCTTTATGTTGTAAAAGTGAATATAGTTTTCGATTGCTTTGATCAAATCTTCCCGATCGGTAAACTTTCTCAAGTAATACATCTCGGATTTGAGGATGCCCCAGTATCCTTCCATCGGGCCGTTATCAATACATCTGCCGACTCTCGACATACTCTGCCGCATACCGGCATCTATCAGTTTTTGATGGAATATCTTGCTTGTGTACTGAAAACCTCTGTCACTATGAAACAACGGATGAGCTTTCGGGTTGAGGGTGACGGCTTCATCAAAAGTTTTGAATACAAGATCATTGTTGTTGCTGTCTCCGATCTTGTACGCCACGATCCGTCTGTCATACAAATCGAGAATGGCACTCAGATAGATCTTCTTCACTTCTACACCGACATAATACTTGAATTCGGTTACATCCGTCAGCCATTTTTCATTCGGAGCT
>JAZUJJ010000089.1:0-4059 GCA_045642725.1 Acutalibacteraceae bacterium | reverse complement strand
TCAAGAAGCATACCTTTTTCTTTATTGTAAAGAATTGCCATAGCTGCGACTGCCATAATTGGTGCATGACCTACAAACTTTCTCATTTCACCGATGTAACTCATAATAACCTCCCGAATTATATTCTTTTAATAAAGCCGTTTCTGTTTCACATAGCATTGCAATAACTAAATATTCCCTTTGCCATTTCCCTGAATTGCTCACGATATAATTCTGCTATTGCAGGTATATCATCAACTGTTGCTTTTCTTATCATAAACTTTCCTCCCAAGCTTGTTTAAGCGCTTTTATACTTTGATAACGCTCGTTTCTTCTGTCACTTACTGCCTTTGTTGCAACTGCAAATGCTTCATCTGACAGTTGCCAATCATCACGGGTACGATCGTAATTGCCGAAAAGAGCAAAGGCAAAAGCACCGGCACAATAAACATTTGTTATCTCGTCAATATCTGCACCGAGTTTGTATTCTTCAGGAGACTGGAACTTTGAACTTCCCCACATTCTGCCCATATCGTTAATACACGGTTGTTTTCTAAAAAAGTCAATATCACAGATTGTTGTTTTTTGATTTTCGGCATCGTACATAATACTTCCATCGTAAAAATCAACTGCAACATATCCGCTTGAATTTGTGTAATCCAAGAAATCAAGAATATCTCGGAAAGCATTAAGCCTGTCCGCAACAGGTAAATTCATAAATCTGCGATGTTCTGCAGGGTACATTCTGCCCATACAGTCACCGTCAACCCACTTGAATACCATTGCAAAGCCACCGTTGATTTCTTTTGCTTCAACAAACTCAATAAGCTTTTTGTGTTTCAAATTCTCATATACCGGTAAAGTTGATTTCAATCGCTCAATCGCATCTTCGGGAGTGCCGTTATAGGCCTCGGTCGGTGCCCCTGCGAACTTTACAAAATACCTTTCACCGTCTTTTTCTGTTCCAAAACAAATGTTACCCGAATCTTGGTCATCAAATACTTTGAACACCTTTCCGTATTGGCTGATAAAGCTGAAATCGAAAGGTACTTTCATTTTATACGGCAAACCGTCAATATACTGCAAATAATAACCCTTGAAATACCAAGTCGGCACGGGATTCTGCATATTGTCATACCATTCGAGAACATCTTTCGCCTGATTCAGCATTGTCTGAATTTCGCCGTCACCGAAAGGAATTGCCCAAGGGATAGATGAAAGCATATTGCTGCTGATGTAAAGTGCAAGGAGTTTCCAAAAATCCATAGGTACATTGTCATCAAAATATCCGTTAACAATACCTGATGCAAAAATCGGGGCAGACTGTGCACACCACACAATGCGGTTAAATTCTTCCCACGGGTCACCGAAATCATATCTATCAAAATCAATAATAACGATTTTACCGTTTTCTATCATCATATTACCGATATGATAATCTCCGTGCTGATAACTTTGCGGTCTGTTCTTCAGCAAGTGCCGGTTAGCTTCTATGTAATCAATGATATAGTCGGAACCGTCAAACTTTATGGAGCAGTCATTATACATCTGTATTTTTCTGTCCATTTTCTTGTTGAATCGTTCTTCCCAATCTGGTTGGTCAGCAGGTGCAGGTATTGAGTGAATCTTCTTCAAAATTTTGCCTGCTTCAAGTCCGAGAGCATACTGCTCCGAATCTGCAAGATACGGAACAACTTCCTCGGCATCTTTTCCGTCAATCCAAGTCTGTAAAGTGTATACACCCTCGTCACACTTACCGAAATCAACAGGCTTGCACATAGGCACACCGAGTTTTTCAATCTGTTTCTGCATAATGTACATATTCTCACGATTGGCACTCTTTTCAAAAGGTGTAACACGCAAAAGATATTTTGTTCCGTCAGCAGTTGTGACACAGTATTTCTTGTCACCCGACCAACCTTTGTTTATGGGTTCTTTAATTATAAAGTTAATCATATTATATCCTCTTCATTAGCTTGAGATATTCTCCGTTTTCGTCTGTACCGTCAAAAAGAACCTCTGTGAAGCCGTATTTTCTGTAGAGATGCAAAGCATTTGTATTATCCTTATCAACACCTATTGTCATTTCAGAAAAGCCCATTGCTTTAGCTTTATTTATAAGGAACTCAAGAATCGTACTGCCTATTCCACGATTTCTGTATTCCTTTTTTACTATCATTCTTGAAACATAGACACGTTTGTTAGAAATAGTGTAATCTGCATCCCCTGCATCCAGAACCAATGCCCCTTCGCCAATGAACTCACCATTTATTTTGTAAATATAAACGAGACGATTGCCGTTTTTTATCTCTTCAAGCCATTTGTCAGCAAGAGGCTGAGTCTTCATGTTCCATATATTCGAACACTTGAAATAGTCTTCAGGATTGAGTGATTCTATTGACACATCAAAAAAATTCTTAATATCTGCTCTTCGAAAACCTAAAGAATGTATTACATTTAACATTGCAAGATTGACAGGCAATGTAGAACAAGTTGCAGTTTTACCTTGTTCTAATATCTTTTGTGTAACAAATGAAACTATTTCTTTTGATAACCCCTTATTACGATATTCTGAAACTGTTTTCACATCAGCAGCTTCCCATGCAGAATCGCTATATTTTTCAATAGCACAGCGAGCAACCGGCTTGTTATCAGCATATAAAAGATAATATTCTGTTCCTTCGTTCAGCCATTCGTTCCAATCTGATATATCTGCGCCTTTATAAAACAGTCTTTTATGTTTAGGTTTACAAAGTTTTAAGTGTTCATTGAACTCTGTATATTCAGCACGTTTTATTATGTGCTTCTGTTCAATTAAATTAAGTTTTGAAATGTCATCAATTTCAAAGATGATTTCTTCAGGATTTCGCATAAGTTCACCTTATTTCCATGTCTGAGATATAGTTTCCGTATTCAGGCAATACATAGATTATTTCGTTATCATTATTGTACTTAAAACCAATAATTCTCCCTTGACAATACAAAGCCTTAAAGCTGACGGCTCTGTTTTTGCGTGCGTTCCAAGCCATATTTTTAATATCTTTTCTGCGTGGTTTTCGTTTTGATTCCTTGCAATATTCTTTCCACACACCGTAAATCTCTTTTATCTGCGGCTTGTTATATGGATTTATGCTGATTAAATCGGTAAGCTTTACAAGCTCTGAAATCATCTTATCAATTTCCGCAGTATGCTTATTCTCTGTCAAATGCTTGCAGTAAACTAAATAATGTCCCCAACCCTGATTAATACCCGTATCATAATAGCCCATAGCTTTCCAAAACGGGATTCCGCAAACGGGGTCGGGATATAACAATATAGTAGCAGTTCCGTTAGCCTTGAAGATTTTCTCTATGTAGTTATTCAGAATTCTGCCATAGCCTTTTCTTCTGTGTTTCGGTGAAATGTAAAAATCATTAACTGTTCCATATCTAAAGGGAATGTCAACAATATCAGTTGCCGTTATAGAAACAGAAGCAAAACCGATTATCTCTTTGCCTGACATCATAACGATGAAGCTATCTGTATCGGTGTTCGAAGCTTTTGTAATGATGTTGTCAAAAAGATTATAAAATATCTTCTTTCCGCCGGGAGCTTCACCGTGATTACGAAGTGTCTTAATCTTATACCGTGCGAATACTTTTCTTAGCTTCTTGTACAGGCTTGCATTTTCTTTTGTGATGGTCGTAAATGTAAAATTACTGTTTGTTGTATTCATAAAATCCTCTTTCTGTAAAAAATATAGGCACCTCCGAAAATCGAAGATGCCTTGCTAATTCAGAAAGATATGTATTACATCAATCACAAACGGACAAAACGGCACTTCGATTTCGTAAAATAATAGTCATTGTCATTTTGTCCGCCTCCTTTGATTTGTTTGTTTTATTATAAAGAATAATATAAATAATGTCAATATGCAGATTTGAAGAATATAACATCACTTGTAGGTTTACAATTGATGTGTTACAAAAGCGAAAAAAAGAGTGACGAACAGGAACTCCATGTGTTACAGTTAAGTTGCTACACAAAAAAGCAAACAAGGAGGCTGTTCGTCAATGAATACTGTAACACAAACAATGCGC